>CAZGUB010000033.1:0-10820 GCA_964528935.1 uncultured Flavobacteriaceae bacterium
GGTCTCGAGATTTCGCTCGATGTTTCTGTTCTTTATCAACCTATTTACAATGAATTGGGTTTTTTACACAAAACCAAGGGCGAAAACTACGTCAATATTGTTTTGATTCCTCAAATACGGGCAGTGGCCCGGAGTGTTGTTGGTCGTTACACCCCGGAGCAATTGTACTCTACCAAGAGGGATGCTATACAAAACGAGATTTACGAAGAGACCAAAAAAAATGTAGAAACCCAACACATCCAGCTCAATGCTGTTCTGGTAAGAGACGTAACCCTTCCCATGGCGATCAAAGAAGGAATCGAGCGTAAACTCATTCAAGAGCAAGAAGCACTTGAATACGAATTCCGTTTGGAAAAAGCCAAGCAAGAAGCTGAAAGACAGAGAATTGATGCCGAGGGAAAGGCTGCTGCCAACAGAATCCTCAGTGCATCGCTTACCAATATGATCCTCAAGGAAAAAGGTATAGAAGCCACCAAAGAGCTTTCGACCTCTCCCAATTCCAAAATCATTGTTATCGGTGGAGGAGAAGAAGGATTGCCTCTTATTTTGGGCAGCCAATAGATATAAAGCTATCCCTTTGCATTACTTAAGGGGCAAGTAACACCAAAGCAAACATCACCGGAATTTATTCTTTGATGAATAAATTCCGGTTTGTAGTTTGTCTTAAAACAATGCTCAAAAGTAAACCTAACAATTATTTATTTATAGTGTTAGTGTAAGAACACTATTGTTACATTTGCTTTAGGAACAGTTCTATGGATTTTTTAGATCAAAGCCCATAACGGGTATTTAACACGGGAAAGATTAAAACGCACCGAAATGATTAAACTATCATTACCAACAACTTACATAATTTTAAACTTTTGAAATTTTAATAAAAAAACATAGGGTAAAAGACACTAATATTGTTATACTTCAAACGATCATGAAATATTTAATTTTCACTTTTTTTCTGCTGTTTTTTAATCTCCACACTGCTTTTGCCCAGCAATGGGAGCTCGATCTTGACAAGGCAAAAGAAATAGCACAAAAGGAAGAAAAAATTATCATTTTAGTTTTTTCCGGATCTGATTGGTGCGCCCCTTGCATAAAATTGGAAAAACAAATTTGGGAAAACGAAATCTTTCATACCTATGCTGGCGAACATTTTGTAATGATCAGAGCCGATTTTCCCAGAAAAAAATCAAACCAACTTTCACCGGAACAAACCACCAAAAACGGCCAACTTGCAGAAAAATACAATCCCAACGGATATTTTCCTTTGGTTGTGGTAATGGATCAAAATGCCACGGTACTCGGAAAAACTGGCTACAAGAAACTGTCCCCTGATGCCTATATCGATCACCTGAACAGTTTTATCCCTTAAACATATATGAGGACTTTCTTTCTCGGTTTGATCTTTCTGACCTCCACTCCCCTTATTGCACAGCAAAGCTATCACAAGACCTTGATTTTGATGGGAAGTCGTTTTGACATTACGGTCGTAGCTAAAAACCCCATACAAGCAAAGGAATGGATTGATATGGCCATAGCGGAAATTTCTCGTATAGAAAAACTCATATCTTCATGGGATCCTAATTCCCAAACCGCTAAAATCAATATTAATGCCGGGATTCAGCCTGTGGAAGTAGATCGAGAACTTTTCGATTTAATTGCACGCGCACAAGTAATATCAAGACTTACCGATGGAGCTTTTGACATCAGTTACGCCTCTATGGATAAAATATGGAGATTTGATGGCAGCATGAAAAAAATGCCCACAGCAGCCCAAGTCCATGAATCCATCAAAAAGGTTGGTCACCAATATATTCTTTTGGACAATACCCAACAAACCGTCTATCTCAAACACAGAGGCATGAAAATCGCTTTTGGTGCCATTGGAAAAGGCTATGCTGCCGATAAAGCCAAGCAGCTACTCATCCAAAAAGGAGCCCCTAGCGGTATTATAAACGCATCTGGCGATATGAATACTTGGGGAAAAAAACCCGATGGTACCGACTGGACCGTTGCCATAACCAACCCCATGAACAAAAACAATGTTTTTGCTTTGTTGCCACTAAAACAAGGAGCAGTAGTCACTAGTGGCGACTACGAAAAGTACGTAGAATTTAATGGTATTCGCTATGCCCATATCATTAACCCCAAAACAGGATACCCTGCAACAGGCCTTGTCAGCGTAACCGTATTTGCCACCAGTGCCGAACTGGCAGATGCTTTGGCCACTTCTGTATTTGTGATGGGAAAAGACACCGGCCTCGATCGCATCAATCAAATGCCCGACGTCGAATGCATCATTATAGACGATCAAGGAAATATTTATCCATCAAAACACATTAAAATCAAAAAAGCTCCTAATGGCATTTAATTTGATATTATCCATCAGATATGATTAAATTTCACCTCTCATTGTACAAAAAAGAGCACAAATGAAAAAGTTGGTTTTATTTACTGTAATAGGATTTTTTCTGCTTTCACTCAATGCTTGTGCTGTGGTAAAACCATATGAAATGGTAAGCATCAACGATCCGGATATGGAATTGGTGAATCGCAAAAGCAAAAAGTTTCATACCAGTTTTCAAATATATCGTGAAGCAGCTTCCGGGGCCAACGGTGGTAAATCCGGAGGAGGCTGTGGTTGTAATTAATGTCGTTTCATGAAAAAGATTTGCATCCTTTCTATTGTCTTTCTTTCTTTTTGGGCTAACGCTCAGGAAGCGGAAGTCAGCGAGCAAGTCTTTAAAAAAAGAGCTTTGGAAACCGCAGAACTCAGTCTTTTGACTAGTTTTTATACCCAAGAGGGTAAAAATGCCTCGGTAACGGGAGGTATTGGCTCCGAACAACTTGATGATTTCGCTACTGACATCATCATATCCATTCCCATCAAGGAAGATGGTGCACTCAACATCAATGGTACTATTTCTGCCTACACCTCTGCTTCCTCAAGCAACCTCAACCCATGGAACGGTTCGGGAGCATCGAGTGGATATTATGAGGACGATGACGACGATGATGATGATGATGATGATAATGACAACAGGACCGTTTCGGTAGCATCAAAAACCCATCGAGGACGGGATGACGATGATTACAACCAAGGAAATGGCAACGGTAGGAATATTGGCACCCCTTGGGATGCATCCTCTGGAGCGTCGAGGAAAGACGTTTGGGTCAATCTAAACCTCGACTACAGCCATTTTTCAGAGGATAGAAACACCATCTATGCGGTCAATCTGAGTGTAGCCAACGAGTATGACTACCGCTCTTTTGGTGGCGGTGCTGGCATCGTAAAACTTTTCAATCAAAAAAATACCGAGTTAGGCATCAACGCAAATGTTTATTTGGATCAATGGCTTCCCGAATACCCTACAGAGTACAAAACCTACATCGTGACCAACGGCAGTTTATTTAGCGGTTTTTTTCAGGATGCAGAGATTTTAGATCAAAACGGCAACGCCATCAACAAGGCCGGCTCAAACGCTTGGAAACCGCTAAACAATACTTTAATCCAAGACAAAGGCAGAAACACCTTTGCGGTATCTCTCAGTTTTTCACAGATTTTGAGTAAAACCACCCAATTCTCTGTATTCTCGGATCTTACCTACCAGTCGGGCTGGTTGGCCAACCCCATGCAAAGGGTGTATTTTGCAGACAAAAATAATTTTTATATCGGAAACCCTGCCAGTATCCCCAATTATACCAATCCCAACAACAAAGATGTTTTTCAATTGGCTGATGATATAGAACGCCTTCCCCACAGCCGGATTAAAATTCCTATCGGTATCAGACTGAATCAATATATTAACGAAAATTTTGTGCTCCGTTCCTATTTTCGATATTATACCGACGATTGGGGCATTCGATCCCATACCGCCAATGTAGAGATGGCCATAAAAGTAGGGCAGATGTTTACTTTATATCCCAACTATAGGTTTTACAATCAGTCGGCTGCAGATTATTTTGCTCCCTATGACCAACTCCTTTCCACCAGTCGCTTTTACACTTCAGATTATGATCTTTCAAAGCATGTAGCCAATCAATTTGGTTTAGGACTCAAATACACCGATATTTTTACCTCTGCACATTTTTTGAAGTTTTTTGGAATAAAAAATTTGTCTTTGGATTACAATTATTATCAGCGTAATACCGGTTTGACCGCACATATTGTTTCTTTTGGAATAAATTTTTTGGTGGACAAATAAAATTTCCATGGCCAGCATTTACATAGGATTATTTATTAACGGCACAACTCAATTTTCAATTTTGAAAAAAGTATTATATTTGCCACGTGCAAAAAAGAAATATACATACACATCCATCATTAACCACTCAAATGAAGTGATGGATAGCGTATTGATCCTACTGAAAAACCCGTTTGAGCATCAAGCGGGTTTTTTTGTAACAACAATTTGAAAAAATGATAAAAATTGCAATTCAAAAATCGGGAAGGCTCAACGAAGAGTCTTTGGCCTTATTAAAAAAATGTGGTATTTCCATAGACAATGGCAAAGACCAACTCAAGGCTGCGGCGAGGGATTTTCCCTTAGAAGTACTCTATTTAAGAAACGGAGATATTCCACAATACCTTAGGGATGGTGTGGTAGATTTGGCCATTATTGGTGAAAACCTCATTCATGAAAAAGGAAAAGACTTGATTGTGCTCGAAAAACTGGGGTTTTCCAAATGTCGAGTTTCCATTGCAGTTCCCAAGGAAAATACATTTAAAAACATACAAGAACTCAACGGCAGCCGAATTGCGACCTCATACCCCAATACTGTAAATCAGTTTTTGCAGGAGCATGGGATTTCTGCCGATTTACACATCATCAATGGTTCAGTAGAAATTGCGCCCAACATTGGCTTGGCCGATGCCATTTGTGACATAGTGTCCAGTGGAAGTACATTGTTCAAAAACAATCTCAAGGAACTCGTCAAAATCATTGATTCTCAGGCCATATTGGTACAATCTCCGAATTTAAATATAGAAAAGAGAGAGATCGTCGAAAAATTACGTTTTCGCTTGGGCACCGTTTTGCGAGCCAAAAAATCAAAATATATACTGTTAAATGCTCCCAACGACAAAATAAAAATTATCAGTGACATGCTCCCTGTATTGAAAAGCCCTACCGTTTTGCCATTGGCACAGGAAGGCTGGTCATCTTTACACTCTGTGATCGACGAAAACTCTTTTTGGGAAGTCATCGATGAACTCAAAGCCGCTGGTGCAGAAGACATATTGGTATGCCCTATAGAAAAAATGGTATTGTAATGGAACGATTTATAAATCCACCACTCGACCAGTGGGAAGCACTCACCCGGAGGGGTTCTGCTTCCTATGCCTCCCTTGAGCCCTTGGCCAAAGAAGTTTTTGAAAATGTCGGCCTAAAGGGAGATCAAGCCATTATAAACTATACCCAACAATTTGATCAAGTCTTGCTCGAGGACTTTGTGGTGTCGGCAGCCGAAGTCAAAGCTGCTAAAGCTCAGGTTTCTCAAGAATTGAAACAAGCTATCTTAAAAGCCAAAGAAAACATCTATCAATTTCATTTAGCACAACAAACCCCATCGGTTGCCGTTGAGACCCAAAAAGGGGTGAAATGTTGGCAGAAAAAACTACCCATAGAAAAAGTAGGACTCTACATACCCGGGGGATCGGCACCCTTGTTTTCAACCATCTTGATGTTGGCCATTCCCGCACAAGTAGCAGGATGCAAAAAAATTGTCTTGTGCTCTCCTCCCGATAAAAAAGGTCTTTTGGCCGATGTGATCCTCTACACAGCCGATCTGTGTGGAATTGATCAGATATACAAAGTAGGAGGTATGCAAGCCATTGCCGGTATGAGTTTGGGCACAGAAACACTCCCCAAAGTGGACAAGCTTTTTGGCCCCGGAAATCAATACGTAACTGTGGCAAAACAGTGGGCCACCCAATTTCATATAGCCATCGATATGCCGGCGGGCCCCAGCGAACTCATGGTCGTTGCCGATGATTCTGCCGACCCGTCATTTGTCGCATCAGACTTGCTCTCCCAAGCCGAACACGGACCTGACAGCCAAGTATTACTGGTTACAAACAACATGAATTTGATTGAAAAGGTCCAGGACGAGTTGGAAAAACAGATTGCGGTTTTACCCCGTCAGGAAACTGCCCGTAAAGCACTGGGCAATTCAAAGATGATTTATTTTGATCGTCTAGACACCATATTGAATTTTACCAATACCTATGGTGCCGAGCATCTGATCGTTTGTCTGGAAGATGAAACAGAATTTATCGACAAAATTGAACATGCCGGATCTGTGTTTATTGGAAATTACACCCCAGAGAGCGCAGGTGATTACGCTTCCGGCACCAATCACACCCTGCCCACCAATGGTTATGTCAGACAGTACAGCGGAGTCAATCTGGACAGTTTTCTAAAAGCCATAACCTATCAAAAAATCACCTCCGAGGGATTGGAAGCACTGGGTCCTGTTATCGAAGAAATGGCAGCTGCAGAAGGCTTGTTAGCCCACAAGAATGCCGTTAGTCTAAGACTTAAAACCATTGAAAATGCCCGATAATGATATGATCCTAAATCTGGTTCGACCCATGGTACGGGACATAGCCCCCTACAGGTCGGCCAGAGACGAATTCGAGGATTTCCAAGCCAAAAAGATTTTTTTGGACGCCAACGAAAATCCTTTTGAAGGCATCGCCAATCGATACCCCGATCCCTTACAGCGGCAATTAAAAAGGGTATTGGCAAAAGTAAAGGGGCTGGCTCCAGATCAAATCTTGCTCGGCAATGGTAGTGATGAAGTTTTGGACTTAATCTTCCGTACCTTTTGCGAGCCCGGCACAGATGAAGTGATATTGCTACCGCCCACCTACGGAATGTATGCCGTATTGGCAAAACTCAACAACATCAAAGCTAAAATGGTTGCTCTCACCTCAGATTTTGAGTTGCACTTGAAGGCCATATTTAAAAGTGTCAATCCAAATACCAAAATAATTTTTGTGTGTAGCCCCAACAACCCAACTGCAAACGCCATTTCCATCCAACAGATTCAGACACTTTTGGATCAATTTTCCGGGCTGGTTGTAGTGGACGAGGCCTATATTGATTTTTCGAGTGAACCTTCTGCTGTAGGTTTGTTGCAGGATTACCCAAGATTGATCGTATGTCAAACCTTTTCAAAAGCATATGGTTTGGCAGGAATACGTTTGGGCATGGGTTTTGCCAACCCTACTATCATCAATTTTTTCAATAAAATAAAGCCCCCCTACAACATCAACAGCCTCTCCCAAAAAATCGCTTTGGAAGTACTGGAAGATCCCTCAGCAGTGAGGAGGCAAGTGCAACAAATCATTGCGGAAAGGAAGAGAATGGAAGATGCATTGCTGACCTGCAAATTTGTGCAAAGTATTTTCCCCAGCGATGCCAATTTTTTGCTCATTAGGGTAGATGATGCCGAAAAACGTTACCACCAGCTCATAGAGGCGGGGATTGTTGTGCGCAATCGATCCTCCCTTTTTGGATGTGAAAACACCCTAAGAATCACCATTGGCACCCCCCAAGAAAACGAAGTATTCATCACCGTATGTAGAACAATAGATCAATGAAAAAAGTATTATTCATCGACCGAGACGGTACCCTCACCATAGAGCCGGGAGATTACCAAGTAGATCGATTCGAGAAATTGGTTTTTTACCCTCAGGTCTTTAGATATTTGGGCCAAATCACCCGCGAACTGGACTACGAACTGGTCATGGTCACCAATCAAGATGGTTTGGGAACCGAGAGTTTTCCTGAAGAAGAGTTTTGGCCCTATCAGAACCATCTGATCAAATCTTTTGAGAACGAAGGGGTTGTTTTCTCAGAAGTTTTTATAGACAGAACCTTCCCAAATGAGAATAAAGACACTCGAAAACCCGGAACTGGAATGCTAAAAGATTATATAAACAATCCAGAGTATGATTTGTCGGCCTCCTATGTGATCGGCGATCGACTCACCGACATCCAACTGGCCAAAAACCTTGGAGCCAAAGGTATTTTTATCGACAACAATGCATCATTAGGTGCCGATGAGGTTACAGACAATGAACTGGAGGAAACCATTGCATTGACTACAAAAAGTTGGGAAGATATTTATAGTATGCTGCTCTTGAAAGATCGAGTGACGCGTCTGGAAAGAAACACCAATGAAACCCAAATCACTGTCACGCTAAATTTGGACGGTTCCGGCAAAAGCACTATCGATACCGGTATTGCCTTTTTTGACCATATGCTGGATCAGTTGGCCCGACACGGAGGGCTGGATCTGAACCTCACTACTAAAGGAGATCTGGAAGTAGATGAACACCATACCATCGAAGATACAGCCATTGCCTTGGGCGAAGCTTTTGCCAAAGCTTTGGGTGATAAAAGGGGAATAGAACGCTACGGCTATACCTTGCCTATGGACGATGCCTTAGCACAAGTAGCACTTGACTTTGGAGGAAGAAGTTGGCTGGTATGGGAGGCAGAATTCCATCGAGAGATGATCGGACAAATGCCCACAGAAATGTTTTATCACTTTTTTAAATCTTTCGCCGATGGAGCCAAAGCCAACCTCAACATAAAAGCAACAGGAGAAAATGAGCACCACAAGATTGAAGCCATTTTTAAAGCCCTAGCCAAAGCGATCAAGAGGGCGATAAAAAGAGATGTAAACCATATGGTTTTACCTTCCACCAAAGGAACTCTGTAGTATGAAAGTGGTAATAATAGATTATGATGCCGGAAACGTAAAAAGTTTGCAGTTTGCCTTGGAGCGTCTGGGTGTGCAGGCAGAGGTTACCCAAAATACCGAATCCATAGCTTCGGCAGACAAGGTCATTTTCCCCGGACAAGGAGAAGCTGCCAGTGCCATGCGAAAACTCTGCGACAAAGACTTGGATCTATTGATTCCAAAGTTGCAGCAGCCTGTTTTGGGAATCTGTCTGGGCATGCAGCTCTTGTGCGAAAAAACCGAAGAGGGCGACACCCCGGGTTTGGGAATTCTTCCCGCCCAGGTGATCCGTTTTCCCGATACGGTAAAAGTACCACAGATGGGATGGAACTTGGTTCAACATCAAGAAAAGGGATTGTTTGATGGCATTTCCCAAAATTGCTACATGTATCTGGTTCACAGCTATTTTGTACCCTTAATTGCCGCTACAACCGCCAAAAGCGAGTATGCAGGAGACTACAGCGTGGCTGTACAGAATAACAATTTTTATGGGGTACAATTTCACCCCGAAAAAAGCAGTAAGGACGGATTGCAATTGTTAGAAAATTTTTTAAAAATCTAAAATGAGAATCATTCCAGCCATAGACATTATTGACGGAAAGTGTGTTCGCCTGACCAAAGGCGATTACGCCACCCAAAAAACCTATAACGAAAATCCTTTGGAAGTGGCCAAAGCCTTCGAAGACAGTGGAATATCCTATTTACATTTAGTCGATTTGGATGGTGCCAAAGCCAAAAATATTGTAAATCACAAGATTTTAGAGTCCCTTGCTACCCACACCCGACTTAAAATAGACTTTGGAGGTGGATTAAAATCCAATGAAGATATGAGAATTGCATTTGAGTGTGGCGCCCGCCAAATTACCGGTGGCAGTATTGCCGTAAAACAACCCGAAGTTTTCCTAGAGTGGATCGGCCAATATGGAAGTGAAAAAATCATTTTAGGAGCCGATGTAAAAGACGATAAAATCGCTGTAGGTGGATGGACAGAAACTTCCCAAGAACCCATTGTCCCTTTCATTAAAAAATATCAAAGCGAAGGGATTACCCATGTGATTTGTACTGATATCAGTAAAGATGGGATGCTGCAAGGCCCTTCCTTTGGGCTTTACAAATCTCTTCTGACCGAATGCAACCCCATCAATTTAATCGCTTCCGGTGGAATCTCTACTATTGAAGAATTACCTCAATTAGAAGAAATGGGTTGCGATGGCGTGATCATTGGCAAAGCGATATATGAAAACAAAATCAGTCTAAAAAGCTTGGAAAACTACATAGTGCAAAACAATTAAATCATGCTGACCAAAAGAATAATTCCTTGTTTGGACATCAAAGACGGCCGTACCGTAAAAGGCGTCAATTTTGTCGATCTGCGCGATGCCGGAGATCCTGTAGAATTGGCGGCACGTTATACCCAAGAGGGAGCCGATGAGGTGGTTTTCTTGGATATTTCTGCCACAGAGCAAAAGCGAAAAACCTTAGCCGAATTGGTTTTAAAAGTAGCTGCTGCTCTCGATGTTCCATTCACGGTGGGAGGCGGGATTGGCAGTGTAGAAGATGCTAAAATTTTATTGAGAAATGGAGCCGATAAGGTTTCTATAAATTCAGCCGCTGTGCGACGTCCCGAATTAATCAACGAATTGGCAGAGGCCTTTGGCAGCCAATGTGTGGTCGTGGCCATTGACGCCAAAAAAATTGATGGAAAATGGCGGGTACATTTGGTGGGGGGAAAGGTGCCTACACCCATCGACTTGTTCGACTGGGCAAAGGAGGCTGCGGCCAGAGGTGCCGGAGAAATTCTCTTTACCTCCATGGATCATGACGGAACTAAAGAAGGCTTTGCCAATGATGCACTGGCAGAATTGTCGACAGCAATCAATATTCCTATCATTGCCTCCGGTGGTGCAGGCGAAATCAAACATTTTACAGAGGCCTTCCAAAAAGGTAAAGCCGATGCTGCCCTTGCGGCGAGTGTTTTTCACTTTGGTGAAATCCCCATCCCCGAACTCAAAAAATCATTATACAAAGAAAATATTTCCATTAGACAAATCTCATGAAAACAGCAGATTTCA
>CAZGUB010000034.1:0-10772 GCA_964528935.1 uncultured Flavobacteriaceae bacterium
AACTGGAAGACCCACGCCAAAAATCTTGACGAACAAGGCTACTGCGTGCATTTGGTCGATCAGCGCAACCACGGCCGCAGCTTTTGGAGTGACAATTTTGACTATGCCTCTATGGTAGAAGACTTGCGCCACTATCTGGACCACCACGCTCTGGAGCAAGGGATTTTATTGGGGCACTCCATGGGGGGGAAAACAGCCATGGCTTTTGCCTTGCAATATCCCAATCGGGTTAAAAAACTAGTCGTTGCCGACATCGCTCCCAAATATTACGCCCCCCACCACCAGCAAATTTTGGGTGGATTGGCGGCTTTGGACTTCCAAGTTATTGCTTCTCGAAAAGCCGCCGACCAGCAGTTGGAGGCCTTTGTTCCCGATCCCGGAACACGGCAGTTTTTGCTCAAAAATCTCTATTGGGTGGCCGAGGGGCAGCTGGGTCTGCGGCCCAATATTGCCGTTTTAAAAAATGCCGCCCAAGCGATCGGCGCCGCCATCGATTCCCAAAAACCCTTTCTTCAACCCACCCTGTTTCTCTCCGGAGAAAACTCCAACTACATCACCCCCCAAGACCGGGAGACAATTTTGCGCCTTTTTCCCAAGGCTCAAATCCAAACCCTCCCCAATGCAGGACACTGGCTACATGCCGAACAGCCACAGCTGTTTTTTAATACACTGACCCGGTGGATGGGGTGAACTCAAAAAATTTGTCTGCTACCCTTTTTAATTGCTCTTTTTTATGAGTAATCAACAAGATTAAGGTCTTGTTTTTTATTTTGTTGAGTAACTCCAAAACAAAGTTTTCCATATCCAAGTCCATGGCTGAGGAAAATTCGTCCAAAATCAAAAATTGAGGTTGGTCAAACAAGGCTCTCGCAAAGGCGACCAACTGTATTTGTCCACCGGAAATATTGATGCCCTCCTCGCCAAGTGGTGTCGCTCGCTTGTTTATTTTTCTACACTTCTATAGGAAAATGTGATAAAATATAACAAAATGCGGGCGGGGCTTTTATGGCGCTTACTTTTATCCAAAAAATGGAAGCAAGCATTAGAAAAGCCAAAAAATCGGATGCGGCGGCGATCTTATCGCTGATCCGCGAGTTGGCCGTTTTTGAAAGAGCGCCCCATGCGGTCATCATCGACATGGATCAGTTGGAAAAAGACGGTTTTGGTCCCCACCCCCTGTTTGGGTGTTTTGTGGCCGAAGTCGATCAAAAAGTGGTAGGCATGGCACTCTTCTATCCGCGCTATTCTACCTGGAAAGGGCCTACTTTGCACCTGGAAGATTTGATAGTAACTGAAAAAATGAAAGGCAAGGGCATCGGCACCCGGCTCTACCAAGCCTTTTTGACCCATGCCCACCGCATTGGGGTAGAGCGGGTAGAATGGGCCGTCTTGGACTGGAATGCCCCTGCCATACGCTTTTACCAAAAAAGCGGTGCCACGGTACTGGAAGATTGGAGAACCGTACAGATGGACAAAAAAAGCATCAACGACTATATTTCAAAAATTAATTTACAGGAATGAAAGCCCAAAATGGGCATTTAATAAAGTAAAGACCAATGCCCACCGACATTATTAAACTCTCATTACCAACAACTTACATAATTTTAAACAGATGAAAATATTCAAATTTGGAGGGGCCTCGGTCAAAGATGCCCCCGGGGTAAAAAATATACTCAACGTACTGCGGCAAACAGGGCACGAAAATACGCTGATCGTGGTTTCGGCCATGGGCAAAACCACCAATGCGCTAGAGGAGGTGGTACATTCTTTTTTTGAGTCCGACAGTACCCATATTCCTCATCTGGAAACGGTCCGACAAAATCATCACCGCATCATCGCCAACTTGTTTGAGACCGATGCCAAGGCGATCACCCAAAAAGTCGATGTCCTTTTCGAGGGGGTTTTGTCGTTTTTGGCCACCACCGATGCCGATGACTACAGCTTGGTTTACGACCAGGTGGTGAGCGTAGGGGAGCTGGGATCCACCACCATCATCAGGCATTATATGCAGCAGCAAGGCTTGGAAAACAGCTGGTTGGATGCCCGCCAATGCATCAAAACCGATGCCTACTTTCGGGATGCCAATTTGGATTGGCCGGCGACAACGGCGGCCATTGCACAGGCGGTGGCGGGAAAAAGTACTTTGATTTCTCAGGGATTCATAGGCAGTAGCCCTCAGGGACTAACCACCACCTTGGGTCGAGAGGGGTCGGACTACAGTGCAGCCATTTTTGCCTATGCCTTGGGGGCCGAATCGGTGACCATATGGAAGGACGTAGCCGGGGTGCTCAATGCCGACCCCAGAAAATTCGATGATACGGTTTTGTTGCACCAAATTTCCTACCGTGAGGCCATCGAGTTGGCTTTTTACGGAGCTTCGGTCATCCATCCCAAAACCCTTCAGCCCCTGCAACGCAAGGAGATTCCACTCTATGTAAAGTCTTTTGAAAATCCCGATCAAGCGGGAACGGCCGTTTCCAAAGGCAAAACGCTGGAACCTCACACCCCATGCTACATCGTAAAGGAAAACCAGACACTGCTGCGCTTGTCTTCCAAAGATTTTTCTTTTATCGTGGAGGAAAACATCAGTGAGATTTTTGCTTTGTTGCACCGACATCAGATGCGGGTAGAGATGATCCAAAATTCCGCCATCAGTTTTTCGCTTTGTATTTACAACAAATACGGCAAGTTGGAATCCTTACTGGAGGCTTTGGAACACAAATTCAAGGTAAAAGTGACCGATGGGGTTTCGCTCTACACCATTAGACATTTTGACAAGCCAGCCATCAATTTTATCAAAAATAAAGTCGGGGAGATTCTGCTGGAACAACGTACGTTAGATACGGCCCAGTTTGTGGTTAGGGCTTAAGGTGCAGCTTTAGTTTTTTGACCTTTTCTACGATGGTGGTGGCCAGCCTGAGGTGGCTCTCCTGGGTCCATCCGGCCACATGAGGGCTCAGCAAAACGTTTTCTGCTTGCAACAAATATTCTAGGGCCGGGGGCAGTTTTTCTTCATTGAATATAGAAGAAAAGGATCGGGTTTCGTATTCCAAAACATCCAATCCGGCACCCAAGACTTTTTGGGATTGCAGTCCTGCGACCAGATCATCGGTTACCACAGCCGAACCTCTAGCCGTATTGAGCAGCCAAAAGGGGTGGCGCATTTTTTCGATAAAATTTAGGTCGATCATGCCTTGGGTAGATTCGGTCTGTGGCACGTGCAGGCTGATGATTTCACAGCGGGCTTGTAGGGTTTTCAGATCGACCTGGCGGGCATGGGCGTCCGAGATGTTTTCAAGGATGTCGTAGCAGAGGGTTTCCACCTGAAAACCGGACAATTTTTGAGCAAAGCTTTTTCCGGTGTTGCCGTATCCGATGATGCCCACCGTTCTTCCGGACAGTTCCCATCCCCGATTGCCCTCTCGATCCCATTTTCCGGATCGGATGGAGGCCAGACCGGCCGGCAGCCGGTTCATCAAAGCGAGTAACATGGCCAGGCTGTGCTCTCCTACCGCATTTCGATTGCCCTCGGGGGCATTGATCAGCCGGATGTTTCGGGATTTTACGGCTTCGATATCTATGTTTTCCAACCCGGCTCCGACCCGTCCTATGAATCTTAACTTTTTGGCATGGCACAAAAAAGCTCGATCGATGGGATATTTGCTTCGGATGATCAGGCCGTGGTATTGCGGCAATCGGTCCAAAATTTGGGGGAGGCTGTCGCCGTAGGCCAGATCGTTTTGGAACCCTAGGGCTTGGAGCCCCTCGACCAAGGCAGGGTGATTTTCCTCTAGGTGGAGCACTTTCATGGGTAAAACATTAGAAGCCCAAAAAGATTTTGGCCATATAAAAGAACAGAAAAATGCCGAAGATGTCGTTGGCCGTGGTGATGAAAGGACCGGTGGCGATGGCCGGGTCGATTCCCCTTTTGTTTAAAATGATGGGTACAAAGGTGCCGATCAGTGCGGCGATAATGATGACCCCCATCATGGATCCGGCGATGGTGAGGCTGATGATGAGTTGCTGTTGGATGATAAAACCAAAGCAGATGAGGATAAGCGAAAGAGCCAAGCCATTGATCAAGCTCAAACCAATTTCTTTGAAAAGCAGGCTCACCAATGATCCCTTGACGACATTGTTGGCCAAGCCCTGAACAATAATGGCAGAGGATTGTACGCCTACGTTTCCGGCCATGGCGGCGATCAGAGGGGTGTAAAAGAATAGGCTTCTCAGTTCGGGCAATTCCATTACTTTTTCAAAGTCTTGAAGGATAAAGACGCTACCCAACCCTCCGAGCAGACCCAAAAACAGCCAAGGCAAACGGGCTTTGGTGAGCTCCAAAATGCCGTCGTTGGCTTCTACATCGTTGGAAATTCCTGCAGCCAGTTGGTAGTCTTTTTCCGCCTCTTCCTTGATCAGATCTACGATGTCGTCGATGGTAATGCGTCCTACGAGTTGTTTTTTTGCATTGACAACAGGGATGGCTTCCAGGTCGTACTTGGACATGATGTCGGCAACTTCTTCCCCGGCTTGGTCCACGGTGACATAGTCAACTTTGGGAATACAAATGTCTTTGACCAGGGCCCTGGAGTTGGCGGTGATGAGGTCTTTGAGGGAGAGTCTTCCTTTGAGAACGTTATTTTTGTCGACCACATAGATGGAATGTACGCGGGTGACCTCTTCGGCTTGAGCACGCATGGCGTTGAGGCATTTGAGTACGCTAAGGCTTTCTTCGACTTTTACCATTTCTTTGGCCATGAGGCCTCCGGCAGAATTCTCCTCATAGGTGAGCAGCTCCCGAATGTCCTTGGCATGCTCGGTGTCGGTGATTTGGGACATGACTCTTTCTTGTCGCTCTTCGGGCAGTTCGCCGATGAGGTCGGCAGCATCGTCGGTATCCAATTCTTCGACTTCCTCTGCGATTTCTTTGGCAGAGAGGTTTTCCAATATTCGTTCTCTGATGTCTTCGTCGACTTCTGCCAATGCATCGGCGGTTCTGTCGCTGTCCAGCAGCTTGATCAGGTAGGTGGCCTGATCGGTGGGGAGCTCATAGATAATCTCGGCGATATCGGCATAGTGGAGGTCCTTGAGCTTGTTGCGTAAGCGTTTGTCAGAGCCTTTTTCGATCAACTCTGCGAGGAACTTTATTTCGGTTTTGTTGATTTCAAATTTTGGCATGCCCCACTTTTTTTGTCAGTTGGATGAATAGAGCCGAGGATAATTTCTCCGGCCGCAGGTCAAAGATACTATCTTCTGAAATAAGTTGTGGGATGTTAAGGCTTTTAAGGCTGTTTCTCAAAGTTTTTCTGCGTTGCTGAAAAGCGGTTTTTACGATCTTAAAGAGCAATTTTTCATCGAAATCGAGCAGCAGATCGTCTTTTCGGGTCAGGGACAGCACTCCGGAATCTACTTTTGGGGGGGGAGAAAAAACATGGGGAGCTACGCTAAAATGGTATTGGGTATGGTAATAGGTTTGACACAATACCGAGAGTATGCCGTAGGTTTTGCTGCCGGGTTTTTCACAGATTCTCTGGGCGACTTCTTTTTGAAACATCCCGCAAAAAAAAGGGATGTGATTTCGATATTCAAGTGTTTTGAAGACAATTTGGCTGGAAATATTGTAAGGAAAATTACCAATGATGGCAAAGGGTTTATCTTCAAAAATGGTGGACAATTCCAGCCGAAGAAAATCTTTTTGAAGGATATTATTTTGCAAGGAGGGATATTTCTGCTGGAGGTAGGCGACCGATTCTGCGTCAATTTCTACTACTTTTAGGTTTTTGGCTCTGGGGATCAAATATTGGGTGAGTACGCCCATGCCCGGACCTATTTCCAAAATGTTTTCTCCTTTTTGATGAAGAAGCAAATCCGTAATTTTTTGGGCGATGTTTAAATCGTTTAAAAAATGTTGTCCCAATTTTTTTTTAGGGGATACGGATTTCATCGCATTGCTTTGGTTGTTGCGAATTTAGCTGATGGTATCGAAGCCGGTGTAGGGGAGAAGTACTTTGGGTATTTTGATCCCTAGTGGGCTTTGACAGTTTTCCAACAGTCCAGCCACCACTCTGGGCAATGCCAGAGCACTGCCGTTGAGGGTATGTACCGCTTGTTTTTTTCCATCTGAATCTTTGTATCTGAGTTTCAATCGTTCGGCTTGAAAGCTGTTGAAAGTGGAAACCGAACTGATTTCCAGCCATTTTTTTTGGGCAGTGGAAAAAACTTCAAAGTCAAAAGTCAGGGCAGCAGTAAAACCGAGATCACCCCCGCAGAGTTTTAGGATACGGTAGGGCAACTCCAAATCCTGGAGGATCTCTTTGACGTGATCGACCATTTGATCGAGGGCAGCTCTGGAATTTTGGGGTTCTTCTATTCTTACGATCTCGACTTTGTCGAATTGATGCAGACGATTGAGTCCTCTAACGTTGGCGCCATAGCTTCCGGCTTCCCTGCGAAAACAGGGGGTATATCCGGTGAGGCAAATGGGTAAATCTTTGGCTTCGAGAAGTTGGTTTCTGAAGAGGTTGGTCAGTGGGACCTCTGCGGTGGGGATCAGATATAGGCCATCTTCAGGTATGTGGTACATTTGCCCTTCTTTGTCTGGGAGCTGGCCGGTGCCGAAGCCGGAGTCTTCGTTGACCAGATGGGGGACTTGGAATTCTGTGTATCCGGCGGCGGTATTTTTGTCCAAGAAGTACTGGATGAGAGCCCTTTGGAGTTTGGCTCCTTTTCCTTTGTACACGGGAAAACCGGCACCGGTAATTTTGCTGCCGAGGTCAAAATCGATAAGGTCGTACTGTTTGGCCAGTTCCCAATGGGGCAGGGCTTGATCGCCTAAATCGGGGATGGTTCCGGAAGCAAAGACTTCCAGATTGTCGTTTTCGGAATGGCCGGCGGGGACACTTTCATCGGGCTGGTTGGGAATCTGGGTGCGGAGTGACATGAGTTCTGCCTCGGTATTGATCAGCTCCTCTTGTAAGGTTTTGGAGCTGTTTTTGAGTGCAGCAGTTTCGGTTTTCAGGGTGTTGGCTTGTTCGGTATGCCCGGACTTAAAGAGGTGGCCTATTTCTTTGGCCAGTTGGTTGCTTTTGGCCAAGGTTTCGTCCAATTGGGCTTGTAAGGTTCTGCGTTTTTGATCGACTTCCAGCAGTTGATCGACGATCTCGGGTTGAGCAAAATTTCTTTTTAGGAGCCCCTTTTTTATTTTTTCGGGTTGTTCTCTCAGGTATGCAAGCGGTAACATGGATATGTATTTTCGATGTAAAGGTAGCGCAATCCGATGGAAAAATTAAAAATTAACGGTATTTTGGAAGTAGGGCCAAGCAGTTGTTTTTGTCTTGTTGGATCTGTTGGCCCAAGGCCTCGAGAGTATCGAATTTTTGTTCATCACGGATCTTTTCGAGGAGATCAATTTGGATCGATTTTTTGTACAGATCGCCCTCGAATTCGAAGAAATGGGTTTCGATTTGCGTTTTTTTTCCTGAAACGGTGGGTCGGTTGCCTACATTCATCATCCCGAAATAGGCTTGGCCTTGGAGGTTAGAACGAACGAGGTAAACCCCGTGTTTTGGCAGGAGTTTGTAATCCTCTTCGATTTTTAGATTGGCGGTTGGGAATCCAATTTTTCTACCGATTCGATCTCCTGAAATAACGGTGCCAACCAGCGAAAAGGGACGGTTAAGGTAGAGATTGGCCTTTTGTATTTCACCATCAGCAATGGCATCTCTTATTTTTGTAGAACTCACGGCAATAGAGGCGATGTCTTGTGCGGGAATTTCCTCTACGGTAAAATCGTAGTCCTCGCCAAACTGTTTTAGATCTGCGACAGAGGCCTTTCTGTTTCGCCCGAAACGGTGATCGTAGCCTATGATAATTTTTGAGATGTTGAGATGGCCTACGAGCAGTTCTTGGGTAAATGCTACAGCTGTCATCCGGGAAAAGGCCATGGTAAAGGGCAGTATGATCAGCACCGCTACTCCCCATTGTTCGAGGAGTTTTATTTTCTCTTCCATGGTGTCGATCATTTTGAGTTGGGTGTCTTTTTGCAACACTTGTCTGGGGTGGGGGAAAAAGGTCAAAACCACCGACAATAGCTTTTCTTTTTCGGCTTGCTCGACCAGGTTTCGGATGATTTTTTGATGACCTACATGAACACCATCGAAGGTGCCGATGGTGAGAATTGTTTTTTGATGGGGATGAAAATCAGATAACTTTTGGACAACCTCCATTTAAAATTGATGTTATTTTCCAAAAGTACATTTAAAATGGCGCAACATTAATATTGTTTTTTTAAATTATACGAAAAATTAAACCCCTACGTTGATACGATTTTCTTTTTGTCGCTTCACTTTAACAGTGTTTTTCCTTTCAATACTCCAAGTAAATGCCCAGCAATTTTGGTCTTTTAGCGCCCAAGATTCTATCGGTCATTTACCTATTTTGGATCAAAAGGGTTCGTATTATTTGGACTTGGATGTGGTTGCTTTTCAAGAGGCATTTATGGGAACTAGTGCTATCGATAGTTATATATTTGGCGAGGGGACAGAAATGGTGTTGCCCAATGAAATGGGAATTCAAGAGGTTTTTGAGCTTCATCCTGTGGCGGTTCTATCGGCAGATTTGCAGGCAAAACACCCACAGATAAGAACCTATATCGGTAAAAGTAAAAAACGCCCGGAGGTGAAAGTCCGGCTTTCTGCCACGCCCTTAGGAATCAATGCTTGGCTGCTTTTTCCCAATGGAGAACACAGGTTTCTGCAGCCCGTGACGCAAAAGAAGAGGTATATATCCTATTCACGAGCCGAAAATTCCGCTAAGGGTAGCTTCAGTTGTAGCACCCCACACCGGGGAGGGTGGAAAGAAACTCCTGCAAATACAAGAGCACCCTCTGTGCAAAGGATGGCCGGTACAGCAGATATGAAAACCTTCAGGTTGGCCATTTCTGCTTCGGGGGGATACACTTCTTTTTGGGGTGATGATGACCCGGAGAATGGAACCAATGAAGAAGATGCCTTGGCAGCTATCGTCAGCACGATCAATCGGGTGAATGAAATTTTTGAAAATGAGTTGGGCATCCATTTGGAACTGGTGTCCGGTACCGATCTGATATATTCCAATTCGGATACCGATCCCTACACCACCGATTTAAATACCGAAGTGCAGAAGATTCTGGACGAAAAAATGGGATCCGAAAATTATGACGTGGGTCACCTTTTTGCTTATTCCAGTGCGGGGGGCGATGGAAATGCAGGAGGAGTGGGAACGGTCTGTAAATCTGGAGCAAAAGGTGGGGCTTTTTCGGCTCATCCATTTGAGGGAGGGGTGAACGAGGTTTTTCTGAACGACCATTTTGATATAGATTATGTCTCACACGAAATCGGCCATCAGTTTGGGGCCTACCATACCTTTTCGCATATCAACGAGTATGAGGAGGTAAGTGCCGAGCCGGGCAGCGGATCTACCATTATGGGATACGCTGGAATCGTTGGATTGGATAACCTTCAGCAGCACAGTGATCCTTACTTTCACTATCACAGTATTGACAACATTAGGGAATATTTGGCACGTGAGAGTTGCTATACTTCTGCTGTCAATGACAATCAAACTCCTACAGTAAGTGCCGGAGCAGATTTAATTCTTCCCATAGGTACGGCCTATGAATTGAAAGCGACAGCCTCGGATTCCGATGGTGATTCTTTGTTTTATTGCTGGGAGCAATTGGACAGTGGCAAGGTCAATGCTTCTAACTTTGGACCATATAATCATTTGGGAGCCCAAGCGCGATCTTTCCCTCCTACATCGAGTCCGGTGAGGACTGTTCCTGCTCTTGAAGCTGTGTTGTCTGGAGCACTTACTTTGGAAAATCCTACTGTGGGTGGACGATGGGAAACGGTTTCTATGTTGGATCGAATTCTGACTTGGGGGGTGACCGTCAGGGATCGCTATCCGGCCGTGTCGGGCCGAAATACTGCCTTGGCTTCCGATCTTCGGGTGCTCAAAGTTATCTCGGGTGCAGGGCCCTTTGAGGTAACTTCTCAGCAGCAGTCTGGGATTGTATGGCAGGGAGGGTCCAGACAGACCATTCGATGGAAGGTGGCACAAACCGATCAGCCGCCCATCAGTACCCAATGGGTATCCATCTTGCTCTCGACCGATGGGGGCTTAAACTTTGATCGTACATTGATTGCTACTACGCCCAATGATGGAGAGGAGGTGGTGACCCTACCGGGAAATATCGATTCCAACCGGGTACGGATCAAAATAGTACCCCGAGACAATATATATTTTGCCATCAACCACGAGGACATCCAAGTGGTGCCTGTTCCTTTTGTGTTGACTTTTGATGCATACGAAAAGGAGGTTTGTGAAAACCAATTGACTTTTTACTATCAATTCCAAACTTTTTCTGACAATGAGCCAGAGGTAATATTGAGTTTTGACAATCTACCATCTAACCTAACGGCTCGGTTTTCCACCCCTAGGCCCAGTGCTTCGACAAGTTCTGGAACGGTTACCATATCCGGCTTTCAGTCCTTGTCTCCCCAAAATTTGTTGCTGCAGCTGAATGCTAGGGGAGGGACAACGACCCAAATTGTGGCTTTGGAGGCAGAAATTCGGGAAGATAGTTTTGATTCCTTCCAGCTGGTATCGCCGATCGGTGATGAAGAAGTTCAAAGTGCGACCGTGACTTTTACGTGGCCCTCCTTGCCCAATGCCAGCACCTATGAATTCGAACTTTCAAAAGAGGCCTCTTTGGAAAGTGTTACTCATTCTAT
>CAZGUB010000035.1:0-10745 GCA_964528935.1 uncultured Flavobacteriaceae bacterium
GTGGGAACTTCGGAACGTGGGGCGACCAAAGACCGAAAATTGATTCCTACAAAAAATACCACTATTCTGGATAAAACGTTTACCACCCTGACTCAGAAACTTCAGCAAAGGGGCTATTCAACATGTCACTCCGGAAAATGGCATTTGAGTAAAGATCCCTTAGAATATGGTTTTGAGCTGAACATTGCCGGAAGTCAACACGGTTCCCCCGGCAGTTACTATCCCCCCTACGGAAATAAGAAAAACAAGGTGAATATTCAAGCCGGCAAAAGCCAGTATTTGACCGATCTGATTATGGAAAAAACATTGGCATTCGTAGACACGGTTTCAGGGCCTTTTTTTTTACATTACACCCCCTATGCGGTTCACACCCCCATCCATCCTGTAGATTCGCTATTATTCAAATATGAAAACAAGCTCCCCTTTAAAGGACAAAAAAACCCTCTTTATGCCACCATGGTCGAAAATATGGATCGCAACGTTGGACTATTGATACAAAAACTAAAAGAGCGAAATTTATTGGACAATACCCTTATAATTTTCACATCTGACAACGGTGGCTACTACGGCAAAATTACCATGCAAAAACCTCTGAGAGCCGGCAAAGGAAGCTACTATGAAGGAGGGATCAGGGTTCCATTTTTCTTCTTTTGGAAGGACAAAATTCTAGCTGGAAAAGATACACAAACTCCCATTTCACATCTCGATATTTATCCTACATTGATGGAGGTGATTGGCCTATCCGATGTGAATACTGAACTGGACGGAACCTCCCTTTTACCATTGATGACCCAAAACCAAGTACTGGAGGAACGCTTGCTTTTTTGGCATTTCCCCATTTATTTGGAAGGCTACAACATTGCCGATAATGAAAATAGAGATGCTTTGTTTCGTACCCGCCCAGGATCGGTCATTCGAAGGGGGGATTGGAAAATGCATTACTATTTCGAAGACCATGGCGTTGAATTGTACAATTTGAGAGCAGATATTGGAGAAAAAAATAATCTTGCCGATATCAGGGCTGACATAAAGATCGCATTGTTGGAAGAACTACAAATGTGGTGGAAAGATACCCATGCACCAATTCCTACCGCAGTCAATCCTCAATTTCAACCATAGTCTATATTGTGTAAAATCTAATCGGTAACAAATGAAAAAATCCATTTACTTCTTTCTCTTTCTTCTAGTCCTACAAAATATCGGTTGCTCAAAGTCGTTCACCCCAGAAGTACTGATGAGCTATACCATCGACCAATTCGATACAGTCCAAGAGGAAATGGTCATCAGTATTAAGATTAAAAACAACAGCAGTACAAATTTCAATGGAGGATTTTGGGAACTTCATTGGAATCAAATGAAAGGGTTTATTGATGAGAAGTCACTGCCTGAGGGGATTGGCTTTGAATGGATTAATGGAGCCCATTATTTTGTTTTGAAATTTAACGAACAATGGAACCTTCCCTCAGGCCAACAGATTCAATTTACTATGAAGCAGCAGGGCATTATGGATCGCATTGCAATGGGTCCTGTCGGGGTATTTGTGGTTCAAGAAGATAAAGCCATGGAGGTAAGGACAGAAATCTTATGGGAGGAGGCCCAAGGCTTGGATTCTTTGGAAATTCCTACTGCAAAAGATCGTTACCTTGCCCTAGACGGAATCGAAAAAATGGAAAAACATAATTTGGATTGGATCATACCCAACCCGCTGAGTTTTAAGTTTTCGGGCAATTACCGCAAAGCAGATCAATTTTGGAATATAGATTTGGATCCCCAATTTACAAAAGAAAAAAGTCGACTTCAAGCTTTTTTCGATACTTCCTTTGAAATAGCGTACACGTGGGAAAAGAGTGATAATTATAATTTTTTAATTCGCCACGATGCTTCACTCCCAAAAGAGGCATATCGGCTCAATATTCAAAATAATGCGATTGTACTTCATATTGCTCAATATCCGGGTTTGGTGTATGGCCTTACATCGCTTCGTCAAATTATTTCTACCGCAGCCATGGAACAGTTGCAATGGCCATTAGTCAAAATTTACGATGCACCCAGATTTGGCTATCGGGGTTTTTTATTGGATATCGCCAGAAATTTCTACGGTCCTGACAAGATCAAACAGGTTTTGGATTTGATGGCACTATTTAAACTCAATCATTTGGACTTTAGGTTGACCGATGATGAAGGCTGGCGAATTGAAATCAGAGGTTTACCTGAGCTTACAAGTATTGGATCAAAAAGGGGCTATAGCCCAAAAATGCAAGATCATTTGATTCCCATGTATGGTTCCGGAGCTAATGGAGGTCGAACCGGCAATGGTTATCTCGATAGAGCATCATTTATTTCTTTACTTAAGTATGCCCATCATAGGGCCATAAAAATCATCCCACAAATCAGTTTTCCCTCCCACGCCAGAGCTGCTATAAAATCCATGGATTATCGATATATCAAGTTGATAGAAGAAGGAAAAATGGCTGAGGCTGAAACCTTCTTACTCTCCGATCCCAACGACAAAAGTTCCTACAGATCTGCACAAAATTACAACGACAATATCATATGTATATGCAATGAAAGTGCCTATCGATTTTACGAAAAAGTAGTAGATGAAATGGTGGCCATGTATCGTGAGGCAGAGGTTCCACTCGAAATTTTCAGTATTGGGGCGGACGAGCTTCCTTATGGTGTGTGGACAGCCTCTCCAATTTGTCAAAAGTTTCTCGCCACCAACGATCTTGGTATTTCAGATTTGGACGGGCTTTATCTTTACAACCTTAAAAGATTAAAATCTATTCTAGACCAGAGAAACATCACCATGGCCGGTTGGGAGGATATTCTTTTGGACCATTCTGAAAAAAGTCAAGAAGAAACTAAAATCAGATCAGAAAATTTTAATTACAATCTCATTCCGTATGTTTGGAACAATAGTTGGGGAGGAGGGAG
This sequence comes from uncultured Flavobacteriaceae bacterium, assembly GCA_964528935.1. Taxonomy (GTDB): domain Bacteria; phylum Bacteroidota; class Bacteroidia; order Flavobacteriales; family Flavobacteriaceae; genus UBA8316. The sequence goes on from CAZGUB010000035.1 coordinate 2,938, forward strand.
AGAGGATATGATCTACAAGTTTGCCAACATGGGATTCAAGACGGTAATGAGTAATTCCTCCGCTTTTTATTTTGATATGACCGATGACAAAGACATAGAAAATCACGGATTGAATTGGTCGGGATATGTAGATTATAAAGACACTTGGGGAACAGATCCAGAGAATGTTTTTGCCAATTTAAGTTTGAACAATAAACATGGTATTACACCAAAATATATTGCTCGAAAGGAAAAACTTATGCAAAGTAAAAAAAACAACCTTTTGGGTGTTCAAAGTCAGCTGTGGACAGAAACCGTTCGTTCCGAGTCTATTTTCGATGAACTATTGATTCCCAATTTGATTGTTTTTTCTGAGCGAGCTTGGTCTCCACGTCCCGATTGGTTGAATATGAATAGTGCATCAGACCAAAACATAGCTATGAATTTTCAATGGAATAAATTTTCAAATACTTTGGGTCAGAGAATCTTACCAATGATAAATTACCTTTATAAAAATATTGAATATGATCTCCCCAAGCCCGGAGCATTAATTCAAAACAACATTTTAAAAGTAAAAGTTCCTTTTCCAGGGCTAGAAGTTCGATATACCGTTAATGGAAAAATCCCAGATAGAAAATCAATTATATACAAGGAGCCCATCAAACTTTATAAACCAGCGTTAATAAAACTCAGATCCTTTGACGTAAACGGTAGAGGAGGGAGAACTATTTCAATAAATCATAAAATTCAATAGCATGTATGCATATCATCGATCTACAATTAATCTTTTTAATGATATTTTAAAAGTCAATCAAAAAACACTTTCAATTGCTATAGAGTGGATGTCTGAGACCATTATTAACGATAATATTATTCATGCCTTTGGAACGGGACACTCTCATATGATAGGTTTAGAGCTTTTCGTCCGCGCTGGTGGTCTTGCCAATGTAAATGCTTTTTTAGATTCACTTGTTATGACCTCGGAGGGAGCCCGTCGAAGTGCTCAAATGGAGCGAATAAGTGGTATCTCAAAAGTCTTATGGGACCAACATAAAATAAATTCTGAAGATTTATTTTTCATAACTTCTAATTCTGGAAGAAACGCTATGCCAATAGAAATGGCTTCAATGGCTAAATCCAATGGAAATAAAGTTATCGCTATCACCTCCATCAAACAATCAAAAAAATATCCTACAAGAATTAAAGATCAAAAAAAACTATATGAAATTGGTGATTTAGTAATTGATAACTGTGTCCCATCTGGAGATGGGATGTTGAATATCGGTGGAGAAATAACTGGTTCAGCTTCAACTCTAGCCGGTTGTTTTATTGTTAATCTAATTGCCACTGAGTCTATGAAAATAGCTGTTAAAAAAGGTGTAAGATTACCAATATATTATAGCCAAAACATAGACGGCTATGATAATCATAGCCTTTACAGAAAGTATGAAAACCGGATAAAACATTTATAAAGCTCTTAAATAATTAAACTTTATTTAAATAGTTTTTAAATACAACTATTTTTTTATTTTAACTTTTTTTTTAAATTGGAGAGTTTTTTTATAGATGAAACACATCTTAAGTTTTTTTTTATTATTCATCTCTACACTTTCAGTAGCACAAATTAATTATCAAGCATTAATCAAAGATTCCAACGGTAATGTCTTGACCAATAATCAGGTTAAGTTTAAGTTTACTCTAATGGAAAACTCCTCTACTTCAAGTCCTGTATATGTTGAAGAGCATACCGTTATCACCCCCCAAAGTGGAGTTGTAAATCTATCTATTGGAGCAGGTGATGTTAGTAGTGGGAGTTTCTCTGCAATAGATTGGAGTAATGAAGTATATATTAAGGAAGAATTAGATATCGGAAGTGGATACGAAGATATGGGAACTAAGCAGATTGCAAGTGTTCCTGTTGCTGAGTATGCGAAAAGTTCAGGGTCAAGTATTTCAAGCTTGACTTTTGTTGATTCTTCAAATAATCTGTCAATTGGAACATCCGTTAGTCTAGACGGAGAGAGAAACGTAGCAATAGGTGTTCTAGCTCTTGATGATGAAAATTCAAACGCTAAATATAACGTAGGGATAGGTTATGGAGCTCTTTCCAATATCGCCTCTGGTACAGGAAATGTTGCTATTGGTGATGGCTCATTACCATATTTAGAGAGAGGGTTTAACAATATAGCTTTAGGTGCTGAGGCTTTATTTTATAATAAATCTGATAATAATATTGCTATTGGAGGTGCTGCAATGTCAAATAATACAAGTGGAACAGCAAACATTTCAGTTGGAACCAGATCTTTATATAACAATACCGATGGTTCGAATTCAATTGCTATTGGTTACAATGCACTATACGGAAATAATGGTTATGGGGAAAATATTGCAATAGGAACCGATGCCATGTATAGCTCGTCAAATATATCATCTAACACTGGTTCTTGGAATATTGCAATAGGCAGAGAATCACTACGCGAAAATTCAACAGGTCAGAGTAATATTGCAATTGGAGTGAATGCTCTTGAACAAAATGAAGGTACTTCAGATCATACTGAAGGAGAATTTACTTGGAATGAGGGCAGTTTTAATATTGCTATCGGAAATAAAGCTCTCTCCTCAAATGTATCAGGTTCATTTAATATCGCAATTGGTGATTCTGCCGGTCAAAATATTTCAGGTTCAATTAATAATACTACAATAGGTAATTATTCATTAGCTCAAAACACCTCAGGTAGAGATAATACAGCTATAGGTGCCCAGGCGTTATCTTCTCAAACAGACAATGTATTTGGCAATGTTGGAATAGGATCGCATGCTCTTTATAATAATGATATTGGTGGAGCAAATGTAGCAGTTGGAACTTATAGTTTGGGTGATGCTACTTATGTTTATAACACTGTTGCAATAGGAGATTTTTCTGGTAGATTTCTTGATACAGATGGGTCGGCTAATAATACTTTTATTGGGAAGCAAACAGGTACTGTAAGTGGATTAGAATTACATAATTCAACTGTGATTGGGTCAGATGCAATCGTATCTAGTAATCATACAATGGTTTTTGGAGATAACGATGTGGAAAAATGGGCATTTGGACTATCGACTACTGATGTAGGTAAAGCAATCCAGGTTGGTGATGATACTACTAATGGAAATGGAGCATATTTAACCACTGGAGGTACATGGACTAATGGATCATCTATCCTATTTAAAAATAATTTTATTGACCTTACAAATGAGTGGATACTTGATAAAATTAGTCAGCTAAATATTAGAAAATGGGATTATAAAAACACAAATGAAACACATATTGGACCCACTTCTGAAGAATTTGTGGAATTATTTGATGTTGGAATTCCAAATGAAAATTCTCATCTTAGTACTATAGATGTTTCAGGTGTTGCGCTTAAGGGTATTCAAGCATTGATTGAGGAAAATGAGGAACAAAAGAAACAAATTGAAGTTCAGAGAGAGTTAATTAACGCTCTTTATGAAAGACTAATAAAAATTGAGCAAATAATAAATGAGTAATTTTTTGAAAAAATTTTTTATTTCGATTTTTCTTTTTGTTGTTCATCATATAGATGCACAATATTCCAGCATGTCACAATCTTTGAGTTCATCAACCTCTGGTAATTCATTTACAAGTAACAGTGGACAGGTAGCAACTGGAGTAAGTTCTGATTCCACAGGAAATCTTCTTCTCAGAGGTTTTCTATATCAAGCTGCAGATGCTTTTGATCAACTAAGTGACAATAATCCCCCATCCGTTTTTTTAACTCATTCAGATCAAGATAATTATGTAAAGAATTCAGATGTTGTTACTATAACTGCAATCTTCACAGAATCTATGGCTGATACACCAACTATATCATTAACTGGGATAGTTGACAATATTGAACTGACTCCTGACACATTTGACTTTAATGACTATTGGCGTTTAAATTATGTTTTGAACGGGCAGGCAGATGAGCCTAATGATAGTGGAGGTGAAAATTTTGCTTATATGAGCCTTGTTAGGACAGACAGAATTCAACAAGGAGAAATTGTATTTGTTGATTGCAGAAGTGCTGGTGATAGTTTAGCCTGGATGATACAATCTCAACGTGGCGTTGATTTTGAAAATTCTAATGAATATCAGCTAGTAGGATCATTTGGTTTTAAAGATTATTACATTTCTAATTCTACTTCGAATAATTTTGAAAATATTGTTTCAGTTGTAGATCAAAGTAGCGAAGTAGATTTATTGACAATTGATTCTCAGGCTGAATATGATTATTTAGTTTCACTTTTTGAATCAAGTTCAACTCTAGAACAAAATGAACCATTCATTATTGGCTTAATTCAAGACACCTCTGATGAAAATTATTCTGAACCTTCCGGAGGCTGGAAATGGAAAAATTCTGTTCATGATTCATATAATTATATTTGGAATGTAAATACTACTATTTCATCAACTACAGTAACAGTTTCTGGGGCTGATTTAGTTGGAAATCTTTACACGGGAACTGAAAGCTTGAGCTTTATAATTGATCCATGTGCAGATTCTACCAATAATTCAACAGCAATAGTAAATAGAGATGGACTTATATCATATTATCCGTTTGACGGAACAGATTATTCTGATAAAATTCAAGAAACTTCCTTACCACTAACCATTACAAATCCAGTTTCTCAAGTTGATAGATTTGCTAATACCTCTGGTGCAGTTAATTTCAGTGGTGATAGTGATGGAATAGTTGGTGAAAATTCAAACTTATTTAAATTTTCTTCTGATAACTTCACTATTTCCGCATGGGTTTATATTGATGGTTATCAAAATAATAATTTAAATATATTCAAAGTAAGCTCTTCAGCCGATAATTGGAATGATGGATTTGGTCTTACAATTGATTCAGGAGGAGATCCCTATGGACCACATATTTCCTATGTTTCACCGGATGATGGTAGAATAAAATTAAGTAAGCCCGGAATTCAAGGAATAGAAGACAGGTGGTTCCATCTTGCTGCTAGTAAAAATGGGTTGGAATTAAAATTATATTTAGATGGAGTATTAATTAATTCGTCATCAACCCATGTTAATAATGGTGACTCTCAAACCGATACTAGAATAGATTATGGAAGTGGTAATGTAGATCTAAATATTTTAACTGATGGAAATACTAATAGTAATTCCTTTGGAGATCGTTCTATTGATGATTTGTATGTATTTGATAGAGTTCTAAGTGATTGTGAAGTTTATCAATTGTATGCAAATAATGTTGATGTAACACCTCCATCATTAACAATAGAAACTCCACCAGGAGAGAAATTTTCTAATAGCTCGGTAGTGGTAACTCTTACATTTGATGAGTCTGTTACTGGTCTAACAACAAATATTTTACAGTTTGCAGATACTACATCTAATGTTGCTAGTTTGACTTTACTTGGCTATTCTGCTGATTTAACAGAATATGTTGTTCAGATTAACCCTCTTAATGAAGGTGAGGTAAAACTGACTTTCTCTCAATCAAGTCCGACAATTTCTGACCTTGCCGGAAATGAAATGACTGATACAGTATCCTGTAGTTGGACTTATGATATTACAGGACCTAGTGTTACTGTAACTGCAACAGATGATTTGGTTTCTATTTCTGAACAGTCTACAATTACAATATCATTCAATGAGCCAATTACCTCACTTACTATAACTGATGTTACTATCATTGGTGGTGGTTCTGTATCAAACTTAACGAGTACAACTTCATCAGTTTTCAACCTAACCTATACTCCACCAATTGGAGTATCAAGTAGAGTTTCAATTTATGTTGAGGAGGGTATTTTATATGATAGGGCAGGAAACACCAATACATCTAGCTCTACTGAATTTAGTGTTGATACTGTAACACCTACACTAATTAGCTTTAATAGTGATGATAGCGACAGAGTTGTAAATGGTGATGATCAAGTTGAAATGGTGTTTACTTTTAGTGAGCCCATTGATAATCCTTTAATTAGTATTTCAGGCGTTGTAACAGAAGTAGCCCTAACTGTATCCTCATCAACAAGCTCAAGTGTTTGGAAATATTCATGGGATGTTCCAGCAGATATTGATAATGAATTAAGTGTTACAATTTCAGCCACTGACATAGCCGGTAATGTTTTTGAAAATAGTGATTCGATAATTTTCACTGTAGATAATACCGCTGCCACTGCTTCTATTACAAGTTTATCAGGAGCTACTGTTATTACTAATTTGACAACAAATACAATTAAAATTGAACTTTCTGAGATTTCTCCAGATTTTGGAATGACTTCTTTATCTGTAATACCTAATGATTCATCTCTTGGGAATATTTCTACAACAGATTCAAAAACATTCTATGTGGATTTAACCCCTGCTGCTGGATATTCAGGAGGTGTAATTATAGCAATAGGTACTAGCTCATTTTCTGATCAGGCTGGGAATAGAAATGATCAATCAATCAGCGGATCATTTAACGTTGATGCAGAAATGCCAACTGTTACAATTTCAAGTTCTAATGAAATATTAAATCATAGTGAAACATCAACCATTACTCTAACATTTTCTGAAGAACCTCAAGGATTTACAATTGATGACTTTAATATTGTAAATGGAAATAGAGTCCTTGTTGGAGATTTAAATGATTTAACTGTAATTTCTAATTTAGAGTATCAGGTAATTTATACACCGCCAACATACGGTTATAGTGGATCTGTTACAATTTCAATAGCATCATCTACTTTTACAGATTTAGCAACAAATCCAAATACTGCTTCTTCAACATCATTTATCGTTGATACCATTGATCCAATTATGATTGAGCTTAGAAATGATCATGATGATCTACTAGTTAAAGATGCTGATGCTGTAATATTTGAAGTAGATTACGACGAACCAATGTCGATTGTAGAAATTAGTATCAGCGGGTTAGTTTCAGATGTTAGTATGACTGTTTCTGCTTCAACTGATTCAAAAACATGGAAATATGAATGGGATGTTCCCTCTCAGATTAGTAAAGTAGTTTCTGTATCGCTTTATGGTGAAGATATTGCCGGAAATACTCAAACCTCTCCTGATTTATTAGTATATACAATTGATAATGAATATCCAACCCTTACAATATCTAATTCACTAAATACAAGTTTAATTACTGATTTAACCACTACCACACTTGTCTTTTCGATCAATGAAGTATCTAATGATTTTGAATTGACAGATATTCAAATAGATCCATCAAGCACTGAGAGTGATACAATAATAACATCTTTAACTACTTCAGACAGTATAGTTTACTATGCAGAATATCTTACGCCAAGTAATTATTCAGGAACTGTCACCATTAGTGTTGCAGCTGGTACTTTCTCTGATAAAGCTGGGAATTATAATATGAACTCAACCATAGCTAATTTCACAGTTGACTCTGTGCCTCCACAGATAACGATTTCTACGGATGATTCCCTTGTTAGTGGAAGTGAGACTTCAACTATTAGCTTCAAACTAAGTGAAGATGTATCCTCATTCACATCAAGTAATGTAATTATAGAAGGTGGAAATACCCCTTCTGGAATGAATCCAGGCACTATTACTGAACCAGAGTATATAGGAGATTTAACGTATACCTCTGTTTATACTCCAGAGCAAGGAATTTCAGGAACAGTCACGATTTCGGTACCTTTTGGTACATTAACCGATTTAGCAACAAATCCAAATACTGCTTCTTATCTAAGTTTCATTGTTGACTCTCAAGGACCAATTATTAAAATTTTACAGAATGATCACGATGATGATTTAGTATATGATTTAGATAATGTTAATATATCAGTCA
>CAZGUB010000036.1:0-10636 GCA_964528935.1 uncultured Flavobacteriaceae bacterium
CCTTTGCTGTAGGGAGGCGTTTTGGGAAGACTGAAACTGAAGACCCCCAAAATGAATGATGCCAAGGCTACCATCTTGAATGTATTGGTCAACAAGCCATTGGCAATCGATTCCCGAGCGTCCCATGCGAATACATAGCTTATGACTAGCCCGGATAGAATCCATCCCACTGTTCCAAAAGTACGAATCAAGGGAAATTCTTTGGCAGTAGCTTTCATCTGGTGGAAGGATACAGAATTGACCAAAGCAAGGGTGGGCATATAGAGAAGCATATAAACGAAAACATAGGGATAGAAAACATCGAAATCTTCGGTTTGGGACATCTGATACAGCAAACCACTCCCCAAAAGATGCAGGAGCCCTAAAATCCGTTCGGCGTTGAAAAACCGGTCGGCGATCAGTCCTATAAAAACCGGAGCAAGAATGGCTCCCCAGGATTGGGTTGAAAATGCCATCGCAATTTGACCGCCGGTGGCGTTGAGGTTACTACTCAAAAAAGTGCCCAAAGTGACAAACCATCCCCCCCAAACAAAAAACTGGAGGAACATCATCAAGGAAAGTTGAAATTTGATTGTTGTCTTCATCGTCTGAATTTAGTAAAATATTGTATTAATTACAGGGAGTGGTTTTGCCACACCTTAATAAATGTAAACTAATTTTGTTTCAGGTACTGCAGTTTAGGACTTTCTTTTTCTTTTTTCATGAGATAAGGCAGCTGCCACACTTGACCCTTGAGGTCGCCAAAGAACAATTCAGATTGACTAAAATGGTGAGAATCTCCATTGGCCCAGAAAAAAACGAAAGGTGATTTAAAATTTTCTGATCTCCTGACATAGGAATGACTTCTGAGGCTGTGAGTGGTAATGTCGTTTTCCTTAATCCAATTTTTCCCATGAGTTGCGTATTTCCAAAGTTGGATTTCTCCACCGACTCCCCATTTTTGGGGGCCAATCGCAGTTGGAGCCATAAGATAAAGTTCTCCCTGTGTATACAACAAACTTCCCATGTCATAATTGTGATCGGACTGGGTGACATTTTGGGTTATCCACTTTTTTCCGTTCCAACGGGTGACACACCATTCGTAGGGTTGACTTAGAGGACCGGGCCGGTGACCGTTGCTTCTGATATAGAGACAAATGGGATAGCCGTTGGGATCAAAAACCATGTCCTTGAGATAGATGTTTTTCTTTAATTCGGCATAGTTCTTTACCAGAGCCGGTGAGTTTTTTTCTATCAGAGGGATTGGGATGGGTTGTTGGTCTACCGAGGTCCAGGTCTTTCCATGGTCTGTGGTCTGAAGGTAATAGAGGTCTGTCCTTTGATCTACATTCCCATTGGGATGACGATTAAAAAAAGTTCCCAGTTTATTTGTTTTGGATCGAGCACTCACTTGGTAATGACCAGATTTTTCCCCAGGTTTTTCCGGGATGGCTGCCAATAGCATATCGTCAGACCAGTCTATTCCATTTTCACTGGTTTCGTAATACAACTGTCTTACACCGGAGTATTTGGTGAAAAAATTAAACATTCCACTGTGGTTTTTTTTGGGTTGTGGATAGGTCATCTCTTCGGTTGTGATTTTTTCAAATCCATCGATACTGAAGGGTTTTGTGCTTTTGTATTTGTATCCCATGCGTTTCCTTCCTCTTCCACTGACAAATACCCAGAGGTATCCACTGTCGTCTATCAATAGCGATGGGTTATCGTGGGGATCATCTACTCCCATTTTATCACAAACCACCAAAGGTTGGGAGACCAACCCTGTCTTGTGGTCATATTCCCCTATCATACAGAGCAGGTGCCTGCTTTCGGAAGATTTAGTTCCACCATAAACAAAAAAAGTTTTGTCCACCGCTGCGGCATATATGGCCAAAGGATGATGTTTTGCTGTATAGGTTCCCAGTGCCCCTGAATATTTGTCTCCATATTCATATTTTTGATTCAATTCGAACCAAATAGGACGATATCCTGCGATTCTTGTATTTTCCAAAGATTGTGCATTGCAAAAATTTATGGCAAGCAAGAGGGCCATCTTAGATGCGATGTTTTGTAGAATTTTAAAATTACGAAAGATCGAAAAGCAATTCATGGGTTTTACTCTAGTGAAATATAAATAATCCTTTCCTCTATCTTGGCTAAACCTAAGAATTTTTAAACTAACTTCAGAGACAATTTAGAAGAATCTAAATCCAATTCAGAAAATATTTTATCCATGGATCAAAAACACCTAGGGAGAAGAAATTTTATAAGAAATTCCGGTCTGTTTATGGGAGCCATAGCCATTGAAGGTTCTCCTCTTTTGGGTTTCAACAAAGGAAGCCACCATCAAATGGTGGTAAAAAAACTCAGTCTATTGAATGATCAGTTGGTGGAGGAATTACTTCCAAAGCAGCTCTCCCTCAATTCCGGTCGCTGGTTTGGAGGTGTAAAAGACCAATTTGGGGTTCCGCACGTACACGCTACGTTCAACTTTGTTTTTAAACTGGGAACTGCCTATGCCAGCCCCTACTCATTATTTTATCGTTCTACCCGAGTCATGTCTGCACTCAATAGGGCGATGGAATGTGTACTCAATGTTCAACATCCAGACGGTACCATAGACTTACACAGTACCAATTTTCACTCAACGCCAGACACCGCTTTTATGGTCAATTTTTTAAGTCCCGTATATGTATCCATTCAAAAGATGAAGGACAATGGGGCGGTTTCATTGTTGGAAAAAATGGAGTCGTTTTTCAAAAAGGCATCCCGATGCCTTTTGGTTGGGGGAGCCCATACGGCCAATCACCGTTGGGTGATTTGTGCTGCACTGACAAGGGTAAACAGTTTTTCTCCTAATCCAAAATTTTTAAATCGGATGCAGGATTGGTTAGCCGAGGGGATAGATTTGGATCCCGATGGTCAGTTTACCGAAAAAAGTGTTGGTACTTATTCTTCGATTTGTGATGAAATGTTCATTACCATGGGTCGCCTTCTGAAAAAGAATACGTATTTGGAGGTAGCACGAAAAAATTTAGAGATGACCCTCTACTACATACAACCGGGAGGGGAGCTACTGACCGATGCCAGTGGGCGACAAGATAGCGAGCAGATTGCTCACGTGGGCAGGTATTATTATGCCTATTTGTATTTTGCTTTATTGGACAAAAACCCAGTTTTCAGTGCCGTTTGCGATTATATTGAAAAACATTTGAGTCATCAGATCGTACGTTTTTTACCTTACCTGATGGAGAACGATTTTTTTGAGCAAAAAAGGGTGGAAGGAACAGAGGTACCCACGCATTACTTCAAAAGATTTTTTCACTCCGGAGTGATTCGAATTCGCAAGAATGACATCGACCTTTCTATTATTGAAAACAATCCTACCTTTCTTTCCTTTATCAAAGGAAATGCCGTTTTACAATCTATGAGATTGGGATCTACTTTTTTTGGATCAAAAGGCCAATTTATTGCCGAAAATGCCACTGTAGTCGATGAAAATATTGTCTTAACCAAAAATATTGAACACGGATATTTTCAGCCATATCCCAAAGATAAAATTCCTTCGGATGGAGATTATTCCAAAATGCCAAGAGAAAATCGAGAAATGACCGAAAGACAGACCATTGAATACAAGATTACCATCGGATTTTCCGACTCCAAGACAGCCTCAATCCAGTTTGATGTAACAGGAACGGAGAATATTTTGATATCCTTGGAATTGAATTTCAGAAAAGGTGGGCAACTTTCAGGGGTGACCCCTGATCCCAATCGAGAAGAAGCTTTTTTTCTTCCCGATGGAAAAAAAGGAAGTTACACTCATAACGGCAGCACCCTTTTTTTTGGACCGGGTAAGTCAGAACACCAATGGGGAACCATGAGAGGAATGCTGGAAAAGCCATCGGGCAATACCGTGTATATCACCGGTCATACTCCTTTCCATTATCGACTTGAATTGAGTTGATCAAAAATCAAAAAATGAAAACCATTCGTTTAATAAAAAAACCTTTATATAATCCAATACTCCCAAAAAGCATGATAAATCCATCAATACCAGCAAGTCGTTATGTATTCATGAGCAAAACCCAGCTTTTTTTATTTGTTTCATTCATTTTAATGGGTGTCTTCTCCTTGTCGGCTCAACCAAATTGGAAAGACATTACCACTGTTGAGGCACTTTACAACGCCTATCCCGACAGGGTTAAGTTTATTTTTGAACAGATTGATCTGAATTATGAGGGATTGGATAAGGTTAAAAAAAATTATGACAAAGGAGATTGGATCGAGGCCTGTCACCAACTTTTGGCCTATTATGAGAAAAGTAGCCAAGCTTCCAAATTTAGAAACAACCCCCCACGACCAAGCGACATGACAATCGCTCTTGCTGATACGATCTTAAAAAATGTTTTTGAAGTTCAAAATGTAAAGGGAAAGGTCCCCCTGCTGGAAGATGGCCATCGGGACTGGTATTACAAAGGCCCCAACAATGACAATGAATGGGCTTGGCTGTCCAACCGCCACGACCAGCTCTTCCAAGTTTTTGATGCCTACAGAAAAACAGGAAACCCCAAATATGTTCGCTATGCTGATGAATTTCTTCGGGATTTCATCATCAAGAGTTGGCCCTATCCTGCTGTCAAAAGCAGTACTTCGGTGTGGAGAGGACTGGAGGTTTCCTTTAGAGCAAAAAAATGGAGTGAGATATTTTATTCTTTGTTAGATAATGATAATTTCCAACCGGCAACCCTATTGTTGATGCTCTCCAGTTTGCCGGAGCACGCACACTACAATCGAAATTTTCACGCTCAAAAAGGGAATTGGTTGACCATGGAAATTTCTGCTTTGGCCACCGTTTCTGCCTATTTTCCGGAATACAAATTATCCCGAAAATGGCTTGAATACGCTATAGAACAGATGAATCAAAGTATGAAGGAGCAGGTCTATCCTGATGGTGTACAAACCGAATTGGCCTCTCATTATCACAATGTCTCCCTTCACAACTTTCAGCTCTTCTATGACATTTGCCAGCAAGTAGGCCTATCCTTGCCACAGTCCTACGAGCAAACCCTTTGGGCCATGTATGATTATACTGCAAAAATAATGCGACCCGATGGAAGTAGAATTCTAAACAACGACTCTGATCGTGGCAATGGAAAAGACGACAATAGAAATATAATTTTGAATGCGCTTAAAAAAATTGAAAATCCAGAATGGGAATATATTGCCACCAATGGTAAATCGGGGAATATGCCCCTCCAACGTTCTTTTTTTTATCCGTGGGCGGGTCAATTGATCTCGAGGAGTGGATACGATTCCAATGCCCATTGGTCTTTCTTTGATGTGGGACCTTGGGGTTCCGGCCACCAACATCAAGACAAATTGCACCTGTCTATTTCTGCCTTTGGCACTGATTTTTTAGTCGATGCGGGAAGATTTGCCTATAGGGGAAAGGTGGCCGATAAATTCAGGCCTTATGCCAGAAGCAGTGCAGCCCACAATGTGGTGCTCATCGATGATAAAAATCAAACCCCTGGGCCGCTGAAAGCTGACACCCCCTTGGGAAAGCAACACTACAAAATTGACCAAAACCACGACTACGCCTTTGGAAGTTTTGACCGTTTCGATCAATTAGAGGGGCAGGCCACTCATACGCGAGCATTTTTCTATCTCAAAGATCAATTTTGGTTGGTGGCCGATCGCATTCAGACCGATCGTCCCAGAAACCTAAAGTTTTTGTGGCATTGGCATCCCCGATGTAGGATTCAATCGGTTGATAACCAGATCAAAGCATACAATACCGGAGGGCGTTTGACCCTAATCCCACTAGTAGATTCTGATTTTGAAATTACAGAAATCAAAGGGAGAGAACAGCCTACCATACAAGGGTGGTACAGTCCCGAATACAATCTCTATGAACCCAATACTTTGACGCAATACGAAACTTCTATAGCCGGTGATCAAGCATTTCTTTGGGTACTGGTTCCGGAGTCAGACAGCTCCCAGAAGATCAAAACTAAACTTCTGGCCACGACCTTATCACACTTCAAAATCGCCTTCTCACTAAACGATCGGGAATGGTTCATTACCCTGCCTTTTGAAAATTCGGATGGAGTTGAAGTTCAGGAAGTTCAATCCACAAAATCATTTTGAAAATGTCACTCAATCCCAATACCATAACCGGCCAGATCAACCTTTATATATTTCAATTGTTGGAGGAAAATCCTGAGGGAGTACAATGGAAAGATCTAAATCGCCAGATTGCAAAAAAATATCCCGATTTTCATCCTAAAACCATCAACGGATGCGTTTGGAAAATCACTCAGCTTTTTCCCGACAAAGTGCACAAACCCGAAAAGGGTTTGTTTAAACGAATCTCCAATTGAAGTTGAGTGGATTCAAATTGAGACAAAAGGCCAAGATTGAATAAATGGTAAATTTCCCAGGAAGGGGATTTCAGCTTCAAAAATTTATCTTACCGATCTAGCTTTTGTTGGATAGAATCCAACAGCTTTATCATTTCGTTGTATTTCGCCTGTTCGTCAAAATGTTGACGAATATGTTGTTCTCTGATGTCCAGATTTTTTCCTTTGTTGGACTGGTTGGAGATAATGCCAATCAAGGCAATGGAGCCAAAAAAAAGACAGCCTGCAATAAAAATAGTCGTATTGACCGCGATGGTAGCCAAGGGGTCCTTGAGGTAATTTCTAAAAATCATGATAAAAAAATTAAAAGATTAATGGGATCAACAAAATCATATAAATCTAGGGTTATTTGTCCAGAAATTGGGAGATAATGTCGGTCAATGATTGTGCATCTACTACCCCCGATTGTCTCCACAAGGTTTTTCCCGCTGCCGTCAGTATCAGTGTAGGCACCCCGCGCACCTGATGGTCTGCAGCAACTTTTGGATTTTTATCCACATCAATTTTGAGAATTCGTATTTTTTCTCCCAAGTTTTGTTTGAGTTGCTTCAAGATGGGAGGCATCATTTGGCAGGGGCCACACCATGTTGCATAAAAATCAATCAAAACCAATTGATCAGAACCCATAATGGTTTGAAAAGAATCCATATTACAAACTTGAGTATCCTCTTTTTAGGTCATAAATTTTTTCAAAGCCCATCTTGGCCATCAGTTCGGCCGTAGATTTACTTCTGTTACCCGATCTGCAATAAACATAAACATCGGCTTGCTTGTTTAGTTTCTCCAGGCCTTTACGAAAAGTGCCTTGGTCAAAAAAGTTCAAATTTATGGCGTTTTTTAAATGCCCAGATTTGAATTCTTGTCCGGTACGAACGTCGATCAGTTGGTTTTTCTTTTTTGAAATGGCTTCCAAAAATTCGTCTGATTCGAGTCTAGTAACCCGAGGGTCTGTTTTTTTCGAAAATAATAATTGTAAAAGTGACATCTGTATTTTTTATGTTTCAAATTTAAAGAGACTCCCAAAAATCTTCAGTAACCTAGGTTACATGGATCAAATAGTTTCGACAGTCTATTAGGGTACAAAAAGCTATTGAAAAGCTGGTAGATACTCAAATACATACTCCTTTTTAACTTTTCTAGTTGATACGATTCGATTAAGCATCAACCAAAACATATCGTTTTTTTGGTGTATCGGAGGTTTAAAATCAAAAATAAATTGAAATATGTATCGAAGGGTTTGTTGAATTTGCCATATCATAACTATTCATTGGCCATTTGAAAAGATGAATCATTTTTTTTCTTTAAAACCTAATGCTTAAATTGAGTGGTTATTCAAACCTAATCAATTAATACAAAATATAATTATGAGATTTAATGTGTTCTTTTATGCAGTAGTGTTCACATTTATGGCTTGTAATCCGAAAAAGATTGCTGTCGATCCAGAAAACTTGAACGTTCTATTTCTTATGACAGACGACCTAAATTGTGATTTGGGAGCCTATGGACATCCACAGGTTCTAAGTCCCAATATAGACAAGTTAGCTGAAGAGGGGGTGATTTTTGATAATGCCCACGTTCAATTTCCTCTATGTGGCCCCTCCAGAGTTTCCTTGATGACAGGGATGTATTCCGACCAAACCATGCATACCCAGCTCGATGTGGATTTAAGGCAAACCATTCCGGATGTTGTAACCCTTGGTCAGCGGTATCGCCAAAGGGGATATACTTCTGTCCGAATCGGTAAGATTTATCATTATGGAAATCCGGGAACCATTGGATCTTCGGGACAAGATGATATTTCTTCTTGGGATTATACCATTAATCCCTACGGTAGAGACAAAGAAGAAGAATACAAAATTAACACCCTGAGAAAACGGCAATACGGGGGCACACTTAGCTGGCTTGCGGCCGATGGAAAAGACGAGGAGCAAACCGATGGCATTGGGGCTACTGAGGCTATCGAGCAATTGGAAAAATTTTCAAAAAATGGAAAAAAGTTTTTTTTGGCTGTTGGTATGTATAGACCCCACACCCCCTATGTGGCACCAAAAAAATATTTTGATTTATATGATCGGGACCAAATCGAAATCCCCTACGATGGAAGTTCTGATGAATATCTGAGTACTCTACCCTTGCCTGCCGCCCTTTCAGTAAGGTGGAAAAAAGACCAAATCCTACTCAACGACCAATCCAATTTTAAACTGGCCCAAGAAATCAAAGAGGCCTACTACGCCACCACCAGCTTTGTCGATGCCCAAGTCGGTAGAATTCTAAAAAAATTAAAACAAACCGGATTGGACAAAAACACTATAGTTGTTTTCACTTCAGATCACGGTTACCACTTGGGGGAACATGGTCATTGGCAAAAACAAACCTTATTTGAAAATGCCACCAGAGTGCCACTGATATTTTCTGGTCCAGGCATAAAAAAAGGGGTGAGATCTCAATCACCGGTTGAACTTATCGATATTTATCCCACCCTTATGCAACTGACAAAAATTGAAGCACCAGCTCATGTTGTAGGAAAAAGTTTGACCCCCATTTTTTATAATCCCAATCATAGGGTAAGGGAGAGTGCCCTGACCCGATGGAGGGCTTCACAACATGGAAATTTAAACTTCAAGGAATCGGGAATCCAGGGTTATTCGGTGAAGACCAATAGGTATAGGCTGACAAAATGGGGAGAAAACGGGGAACACGGTTACGAACTATATGATCACAAAAATGATTATAGGGAAATGGTCAATTTGGCCAATGAGCCCATGTATCAATCCGTTTTTGACTCCCTCAAAAAACATATTGACCATAGAATATCCGAGGCAAGGAAAAAGCCTAATGGCTTGGGCAGGCAGTTTGAGGAAAAACGATTACACAAATTCAATATCACCCCCGGTGATCTCTACGACATCGGAGGAAAAAGAATATGGGAGCGACCTGCAGATGAATAAAAACAAAACAATTGAGCACAAGCGATTTTATTTGAATAAGATATAAAACAACCTATCAAGTATTATGAGCTTTTTTTTAATCAAACTCCCAAAGATTTTCTAGATGTCTATAAATACAAGTACGGTCTAAAGGGATGTATTACTTACACTACTAAAAAATGGGTAGAACCTAAATATATGTGTGGGGCACATCTGGATTTGTATCCTGCTTTTAAAAGATTTTTTAAATGGTAGATAATAGAAACCCATACGACTTTCAGGCAAACAAGAACTACGAGGAAACTTTTGTAAAATATAATGCAGACCTGATTAAGGGGTTAACCAATGCTAATGAAATAATATGTCAGTCGCAAAGTGAGATGGATGTGTTTGCAGGAATCGATTTAATAGTGCAACAGGGCAGAAGACTAATAGGTATAGCATTGCGAATAAGAAAGCCATTGGCAAACAAGTGGAGGTACAACTTTACTTTAGGACACCATATTAGTAAACCTAATAGCCAAATACACACGGTAATGAATAGCCTACACTCAACCGAAGTATTGTTTCCGCATTACATTCTGCAAGTAAATGGGGTGGAAGAGGATGGTAATTGTCTTGATTGTGTTGCTATAAAAATCCAGACCAATGTTTTCGCTAACAACTACCTTAAAGAAAAAATCATTACAAACCTGATAGATGATTATTATATAGATAGGTTAGCATCATACGAGTTTGGTATGAAAGATGTCTTTACCCAAACCGATAGTGGCGTTGACTTTTTTGAAGTAGAAAATAATATTATAACCAAACAATTCTCTAATGTTACAACAACAAGTAGTCAAGGGTAAAATCCAATATTATTACAATGGAAAACGAATTACACCAAACAAGTTCTACAAGCTAAGATGGGAACTTAGGAAAGAATAAGTAGGTTAAGTTTTAAGATTAGATTATTTTGAACTATTGCCTAATATATAGTTCGTCCATCCTTAATTTGTTTGCAATTAAACTAAAGTTAGCAAGGGTATCTCTCGATATAAGTTCAAAAGCCGCCCTATCCCTCTTGCGTTTACCTTCAAAACCAAGTTTGTAGTACATTCTATTTCCTACTATACTATCAATTTCCATAACATATGTTTCACCATCTTGTGTCATTTGACCTTTTTTAATTTCTACAAGAAATGAAGTATTATAATATGAATTTACATATTTCCAATCTCCAATTAAAAAATCTTCACTCATTACAGGCGTTCCTCCTTCACAGGAATAAAGAGCTATTACCAATAAAATAAGTAATGTTTTTTT
>CAZGUB010000037.1:0-10547 GCA_964528935.1 uncultured Flavobacteriaceae bacterium
GCAGAGGGACAAAGACGGTATGTAGAGAGTCTATCTTCCTATGCCCGTCAATTTTTGGGAAAACTTAACAAGCCAAAGGTTGATGAAATTAAAGGTATTGCCCCTGCCATTGCCGTAGAACAAAAAGTATCTTCTTCCAACCCCCGTTCTACCGTAGGAACCAAAACAGAAATCTACGATTACCTGAGGCTTCTTTTTGCCAGAATTGGGAAGACCTATTCTCCTGTGTCAGGAAAAGAAGTAAAAAGCGATAGCGTCACCGATGTCATGGAAATGATAAAAAATCAATTTGCCGAAGGAGACAAGTTACTGCTTCTGGCCCCTATCAGATCCACGGCAGACAATAAAAAAGACCCCTTGGCGATCCTGAAACAACAAGGATTTGCCAGAATATTTTGCAACGGAGAAGTATTGCGTATCGACAACCTAAAACAGGCTCCGGAACAAGACTTCGATCTGGTTGTAGACCGAATGGTTGTCAGGCACGAAGACGATTTTTACCAACGTACTGCCGATGCTGTAGAAATTGCATTTTATGAAGGGGACGGTGCTTGCGCTCTTTGGGATATGGAAACCAAGAAAAAACATGCTTTCTCCAATCGTTTTGAAATGGACGGAATTGACTTTGTACCTCCCAACATTCACTTTTTTAGTTTCAACAACCCTTTTGGTGCCTGTAAAACCTGTGAGGGTTTTGGAGATATAATTGGTATAGATCCCGAACTGGTAGTTCCCGACAGTAGTCGCTCCATCTATGACGAAGCCATTTCCCCTTGGCGTGGAGCAGGCATGAAGAAGTTCTACGAAAAACTCATAGAAAATGCCTACAAATTCGATTTTCCCATACACAAACCCTACTATCAGCTGAGTGAGGAAGACAAAACCTTGCTTTGGGAGGGAAATTCTTACTTTACTGGAATCAACAAATTTTTCCAAAAAATTGAATCCAAAAACTATAAAATTCAAAATCGGGTACTCCTCTCTCGCTACCGTGGCAAAACCACCTGCCATGAATGTCGTGGATCCAGACTCCGAAAAGATACGGACAATGTAAAAGTAGGCGGATCGTCTCTTGCCCAACTCTTGCAATGGCCCATTGATGAACTGGGTGTATTTTTTAAACAACTCAATCTATCTTCCTATGAGCAAAATGTTTCTGACCGTATTTTGAAAGAAATAAAGTCGAGAATCGCATTTATCCAAGACGTTGGTTTGGGCTACCTCAGCCTCAACCGAAAAGCCAACTCTCTGTCCGGTGGTGAATCACAACGCATCAATCTGGCTACTTCCCTGGGCAGTGCATTGGTTGGATCCATGTACATCTTGGACGAGCCTTCCATAGGACTTCACTCGAGAGACAACGAGCGATTGATCAAAGTACTAAAAAAACTCAGAGATTTGGGCAACACTGTTATTGTGGTAGAACACGATGAGGAAATCATGCACGCAGCCGATAAAATCATAGACATGGGGCCTGAAGCTGGAACCTATGGAGGCGAAATTGTGGGACAAGGCAGCCTTGACGAGGTTGTCGCTCAAGGCAATAGCTTGACCGCAAAATATTTGAACTGCGAAATGAGCATTCCTCTCCCCAAAAAACGAAGAAAAAGCCGCAGTCAAATGCTGCTCACCGGCAACAGGGAAAACAATTTAAAAAATATCGATGTCAGCTTCCCCCTAGGATGTCTTACCGTCGTAACGGGAGTTTCCGGTAGTGGAAAATCTACTTTGGTCAAAAAGATTCTCTATCCCGCTCTGCAAAGAGAAAAAGGAATCTACAACGAAAAACCCGGACAGTATGACACCCTAAAGGCCCCTTTTGAAAAATTAAACAGTGTAGAATTTGTAGATCAAAATCCCATAGGGAGGTCATCGAGATCCAATCCCGTTACCTACATCAAGGCCTATGACGATATCCGAGCCCTTTTTGCACGACAGCCACTATCGAAAAACAGGGGATATCAGGCAAAACATTTCTCCTTTAATGTAGATGGAGGAAGATGTGAACACTGCAAGGGCGATGGTACCAACACCATAGAAATGCAATTCATGGCCGATGTAGTTCTTGAATGTGAACAATGCAAAGGAAAACGTTTTAAAAAAGAAATCCTCGAAGTCAAATTCAAAGGCATTTCCTTGGACCAACTCCTAGAAATGAGTGTGGACAATGCCATTGCATTTTTCGAAAAAGAAAAACAAAACAAAATGGTCCAAAAACTCAAACCCCTTCAAGACGTAGGGTTGGGATATGTGGCCTTGGGACAACCCTCTACCACCCTCTCTGGGGGTGAGGCACAAAGAATAAAACTGGCTTCCTTCATAGGAAGGGGTACCACACAGGACAAAATCGTATTTATTTTTGACGAACCCACCACCGGACTTCATTTTCACGACATTAAAAAACTACTTCTCTCCTTTGAAGCCCTTATACAACAAGGTCATACCATCATTGTGGTAGAACACAATATGGATTTGATCAAATGTGCCGATCACATCATTGACCTCGGTCCAGAAGGAGGAAAAAACGGCGGAAACCTTGTCGCGATGGGGACCCCTGAAGAGGTGGCATCGGTAAAAAAATCACATACTGGACACTTCCTGTCCAAAAAAATGGTGTTTTAGATATTTTTCTTGATAAAAACTTTTTTGGCAAGTTTTTGAAAATCCTTTGCCAGACCCAATACGTAAGCCAAAAGGGAAAAAATCAAACCTATCAAAACCGATCGGATAACAAGTGACAAAAAAGGTTCGTAATTGAACTGGACTCTATTAAAAATTATATAAATAGATGCGATCAAGGTTAGGGTCAAAAAAGAAGATCTTCCATAAGGGTTGATGCGAAAAGTTAGCTGAACCAATAAAATTTTCAATAGGTTGACCAAAACAATAACCATCAAAGTAGCATAAGCAGCTCCTATGATTCCGTATTGTTCAATCAGGTACAGATTGAGTAGAACTGCAAGAATAGCAGAGCCAATAGAAAACCAAAAAACATAGGGGTAATATTTGGAATTGGTAATAATATTGTTCAAACAACCCATAGACATACTAAAAAGCTTACCAAAAGACACGACCAAAACCACATCCAAGGCGACTGCATAATCTCCCAAATTTACCCATACATAAAAATCGTTTAAATTGAGATTGATCAACAAAAACAACAAGCCCGAGACCAACAACAGATTGTTGGCACTTTGTTTCAAAAGGCGGGAAACTGTCAGATTATCTTGATCGTTGATGGCCTTGGCCACCAAGGGACTGATAATTTGAAACATGGCCCGACCAGGAAATTCGATCACCGCAGCAATAAAAATGGCCACACTATAATAGGCAACATTTTCCACTGTTAGAACATTAGAAATCATCGACTTGTCTATATCCAGAATCAAGCTGGCTGCGGTTCCCGACATAAATATAAAAAAGCTGTAGCGAAGCACATCACCATGCGAACGCATCAATACCCAACTAATTTTCGGTCGGTAGAGCGACAAACTGTAGGCCACCACCAAAAACAATCGTAAATAATATCCGATGATCAAGGCCCATATAAAACCCTGCAGATTGAGCCCTCCAAAAGCGTAAACGATTAACAAAACAAAAATCAAGGCACGCGGATAAAACTCCTTCAAAAAGTTACCATACACCGAATGTAATTGAATTCTGAGCCAATTGTAAAAAACTTCAAACATAGCGGTAGAGAAAGCCACAGCCAAGATCATAAAGGCATATTGACCCATTTCCTTATTCTCCTTGGAGACAAAAGCAGTAATGCTTTCCCAAAATATAAATGATAAAACCAAAATCAGCAAAAAGATCAAAATAGGAACCAAAAGCGAAAAGCTCAACAGTCGATCTTTTTCCTCCTTGGTTTTACAACTACTGTAAAACTTGATCACCGCAAACTGTACCCCAAAAGAAATAAATGGCTGTACCAAATTGGACAAGGCCAGCAGCGCCACCACCAAGCCCTGTAAGGCGCTACCCATATAGGTGGGATATAGATAGACTGTATTAACAGCTCCTATCAGAAAAGCAACGCCTATACTGATGCTGTTGTAAAATGACTGTTTGGCTACAATTCCCATTTTAAGACGAAAAATTAGAATTCAATCGAAAATAACCATACCCAAAATAGCCTAAAATCAGAAGAAAAATCAAAAGAGAAATCAGCCTAATATGACCTCCCAAACGGATTACAGGAGGATCAAAACTAATTTCAATACGATGGCTTCCCATAGGAACCCTTAGGCCTCTAAGCACATAATTGACCGGAAAAAAATCAGCTTCCTCTCCATCGATTTTCACCGTCCATCCTTTGGGATAATACATTTCTGAAAAAACCACCAACTGATCTTCCTCTGCTTCGAAATCATAGAGGAGGTGGGTAGGATGATTTTTTACCAATTCTATTTTTTTTAGGGATTTAGAGGAAAAATTCAGGGGGATGTCATCGGGGAATTCAGATTTTAAAACCACAGCCTCGCGAGAAAAATTCATCGCTTTCATCTTTTCCAATACCCCATCGGCATTTTCGACCACCAAAAGGGTGTCAACCGACCAAGCCACCCCCAATGCGTTGGGATTTTCGATAGAACTTTGTTGGTTATTTTCATTGACAAGCAAGTATTTTACATTGAGCATGTCCATCACACCGCTTATTTTATGAGCACCAAAATATTCAAACAATTCTTCATAACGCCTGGGCTTGGCACCGTGATATCCTCCAATGGCATTGTGAAAATAGGAGGTTCTTGCGCCAGAGAGCTTCAGAGAGGGTTCGTAC
Source organism: uncultured Flavobacteriaceae bacterium (assembly GCA_964528935.1). Lineage (GTDB taxonomy): Bacteria > Bacteroidota > Bacteroidia > Flavobacteriales > Flavobacteriaceae > UBA8316. The sequence continues at coordinate 4,784 of CAZGUB010000037.1, forward strand.
ACCCTAAATCTGCCTGTGTCTTTCAACACCTCTCGGTCTCCTTTTTGAGCTATAAAGCGATTTTCTAACTGCCTAGGGCTTACAAAAAGATCCATGTCAATATAGCGATTGGCGACAGAAAGCAAGTCTAAAGACATCAACAGCAGTAGTAAAGAAAAGCCCATCTTTTTTGACAACTTCCCTTTCTTGTAAAAAAACAAGACCGTAAAAATCAACCCGGAAAATACCAAAGCCCGAATCAAATCATAATCAAAAATAGTCTTTCTGGCAGCTACAATCTCATCCATCAGCACGGGTCCATAGGCCTCTTTGAGATACACATCTATGGGACCGGAAAAATCGAGAAAACCTTTGGAAAAAAGAACCACCATCAGCACCACAAAAAAACCTATGGTAGGATTAACTAATTTCTTTAATGAAATTGTCTCGATATGACTGTAAAATTGATACAATCCCAAACAGGCCAATACAGGAAAGCAAAATTCTAAAATTACCTGTATCGAACTGACCGCTCTAAACTTATTATACAAAGGGAAGTGATCAATAAAAAGCTGTGTTAAAAATTGAAAATTTTTACCCCAAGAAAGCAAAAGTGACAAAACAATTCCGATCAGCAGACTATTCCTTAGCCTCCCTTTTACAAAAAACAAGGCCAAAAAGGCCAAAAAAACAACCGTTACACCAACATAGGCCGGAGCCTCAAGTATGGGCTGGTCTCCCCAATAGGTTGGAACCTGAGAAACAAAACCTAGGGCTTGACTTCGGGGCAAACCATTTTGTATCAAAAAAGAGTACAGATTGCTGTCTTCTCCCAAATTTTCGCTAGATCCTCCCCCTTGTATTCTGGGGGCCACCAAATTCAAACTCTCAAAAACACCATAACTAAACTGTGTGATGTAATCAGAAGACAACCCATCGGTAATCTCTCTGGCGGTTCCATCTGGGTTGAATTTCAATTCACTCTTGGATCGGGTACTGAACTGGGCATACTCTGACGTAGCGAGCAGCGGAGGAGCATTGAGTCCCAGCGCCAAAATGCCTGCCAGCAACAAGAGCACGGATTGTCGAACAAATATTGGAGTCTTAAGGTTTTTTAATGCATGAATACCATAGACCACTCCCATCACCAACATCAAAAGCAACATGTAATAGGTCATCTGGTAATGATTGGCTCTTATTTGCACGGCCAGTGCCAAAACCGTCAACACAAAACCCCAAAAACGGCGGTCGTTCAAAATCATATACATACCGCCGATCACTAAAGGCATATAGGCCAAAGCTTGGGCTTTGGTATTGTGTCCCACCTGCAAAATAATCAACATATAGGTAGACAATCCATAGGCCAAAGCTCCAAAAACTGCAATGGGAATGGGCATTTTGATAATGAGTAAAAAAAGATAGGCACTCAAGAAATAAAGAAACAATATCTCGGCAGGCTGGGGAATCAGTTGAAAGATCTTATGAATGGGCGTCAGAAAATCGTAAGGATAACGTGCGCCCAGCTGATACGTAGGCATGCCGCCAAAAGCATTGTCTATCCAATAAATTTCTGTGCCCTCAGTTTCGCGATATTCCTGCATCTGTCTGGACATCCCCTTGTATTGTTCAATATCGGACTGAATCAGTTTTTTGCCCGATATAACCGGGTGAAAAAACAACACTGAAAAACACCCAAGTGCTGTAATTACGGCCAAGTGTCTGAAATTTTGTCGATTAAAAAAAACCTCAATCAATCTCTTCATAATCTATGTACTCCCCCATTTTTTCGGTATTTTTTTTTGGCTCCTCTTGGGAAGAAGAAGAAAAACCCTCTGCCGGAGATTGTTGCATTTTTTTGGACCACTTTTTTAATAAATATTGGATAGAAAAAGGAATGAAGACCCTGAAAAAATACAAAATAGCCATCAAAATCAACAAAAACTTAAGAAATCCCATTACTTGCTTTGCGTTTGCAATACATCCCAAAAGTAAATAAAACTATTGACTCTCTATGTGTTTATCGAAAGGGTCAAATCGTAAAATTATATTTAGCTTTATAGAGTAAAAAAAATAAATGTTCGGACGTTTTTTTCTGTTTATGATTCTTTGTGCGAAACTGCTTCAAGCACAGTACACCGATCAAATCAATTCTAATCGACCGGGTGCTTCCATCGGTGCTTTTGCCGTAGGAAAAGGAATCGTTCAATTCGAAGGCGGATACGAATTTCGAAAATTCAAACACCAAGGGTACAACTTTTCAACCATCAATGGCAATATCGCTTTTCTGTCTGCCCGCTGGGGTTTTTTATCTGAACGACTCGAATTGACTTATCAGGGTGCATTTATGTTTGACCAATTGACGAACAAAATCTCCAGTCAACCCATGGTTCATAAAAGAAAAGGCTTTCTTCAGAATTTTATGGGGATAAAATACTTGATCTACGATCCCTTCAGAAAAGAAGAGGAAATAAACATTTACAGTTGGAAGGCCAACAACGGTTTCAAGCTCAAACATCTGATCCCCGCAGTATCGCTTACTGCCGGAGCCAACTACCTCTTTGACCCCAACCACCCCTACCCTTTTGGCGATGTTTACGACCTGCTCTATCGACCCATATTTTTTCAAAATCTCAATTTTAATACCGATAGGGAACCTCCCCTATCGCTTAGAGGGGTACTGGCCACCCAATCACATTTTTTGGGTACTTGGGTATTTGTTACCAATTTTATTTTCGATCGCTACCTAACCACCCAGACCACCAAAAGCTACCTCCTTACACTAACCCATACTTTTCACCCGCTTTGGTCGGTATATCTGGAAAATGAAGGAATTTTTACCCCCCGATTTAACGATCAAATCTTCAGAACCGGAATCGCCTATTTGTTCACGGACAATATACAGATCGAAAGTTCTTTGGGTGTCAATACCAATTCACGTCCCAGCTCTATTTTTGTTAATTTTGGCGTTTCTTATCGGTTGAATTTTCACAAGGATTTTATCAGTGCCGAAGAAATTCAAAACAAGGCCCTGATGAAGGAAGAAAAAGAGTTGAAAAAAACCATGAAAAAAAACAACAAAGCCGAGAAAAAAAGAATGCGCAAAGCCAAAAGAATTTGATTGATGAGCAAAAAAACGATAACGGTAGTCGAGATCAGTTCACCGAAAGAAATGGAACGATTTGTCCGGTTTCCATTTTCTCTATACGGCAAAAACCCATATTGGACACCTCCCATCATTCAGGAGGAATTGGATACCTTTGATCCCAATAAAAATCCGGTATTTGAAAAGGCAGAAGCCTATTATTTTTTGGCTTATTCTGAAAACAAAATAGTCGGGCGAATAGCAGTGATGATCAACTGGATCGAGGTAGAACAATTAAATAAGAAAAAAGTACGTTTTGGTTGGTTTGATGTCATTGACGACATCGAAGTTACCCAAGCATTGATGCAAAAAGTTCACGAAATAGGCTCTCAAAAAGGAATGGAATATGTAGAAGGTCCCGTTGGATTTTCCAACATGGACAAAGCCGGTTTGCTGATCAAAGGTTTTCAGGAAAGTAATACCATGATTACTTGGTACAACGCACCCTATTACCACGAGCATTTTAAAAAACTAGGATATAAACAATCTTCGGTATGGGTAGAATACGAAATCACCTTGAGTTCTTTTGAAGAATCTCCCGAAAAAATTAAGAAATTTTCTGAACTGATGCTCAGTCGTTACCAACTGAGAATTCTTGAATTCAAATCCAAATCTGAGATTCTTCCCTATGTCGAGAAAATGTTTGTGTTGATGGAAGAAACCTATGGCAAACTCCAATCATTTGTCCCTATTCAGAAAAATCAAATTCAACAGTACAAGGATAAATATTTCAGATATGTCCACCACGAGCTCATCAAATGTATCGTGGACAAAGAGGATGAATTGATTGCATTTTGTATCACCATGCCCTCCTTTACCCGCGCCCTAAAAAAGGCCAATGGGAAACTTTTTCCCTTTGGTTTTATACACCTGCTAAAAGCCTTATATTTCAACGCTCAAGCCTCCTTTTACCTGATCGGAGTCCACCCCAAATATCAAAACAAAGGGGTTACTGCTATATTATTCAATGAAACACAAAAATCATTCAATAAGCGAGGTTACAAAATCGTCGAAACCAATCCAGAATTGGAGGAAAACAGTGCTATTCAAAATTTGTGGAAAAACTATCAACACCGTCAGCACAAGAAAAGAATAACAGTGACCCAAAAAATTGAAAATCTCCAAAAGACATGACACCATTTCCACCTGTTATTTTAAAATATTTTGACAGATGATTAGCGATGGAACTATCATTGCTAAAGCCACCGGAGGGGATGTTGCTGCCATTGCTTTGTTTCGATTGTCGGGTGTCGATGCGATCGAGATGGTTTCCAGATGTTTTCTCTCCAAATCGGGCAAAAAGCTATCCGATCAGAAAAGTCATACCCTACACCTTGGGATTCTTCAAAATAATGGAAAAGCGTTGGACGAAGTTTTGGTAAGTCTGTTCAGGGCACCACATTCATATACCGGAGAAAATATTGTGGAAATCTCCTGTCATGGATCGCCCTACATACAGCAGGAAATCCTGCGGCTATTTATTTCGGAAGGTGCCCTGCCTGCCAAGCCTGGAGAGTTTACCCTTAGAGCTTTTTTAAACAAAAAAATGGATCTCAGCCAGGCCGAAGCCGTTGCAGATTTGATTGTCTCCGAATCCCAGGCCGCACACGACATGGCCCTACAGCAGATGAGGGGGGGATATATAGCAGAGATCGCTCAATTGCGGCAAAAATTACTGGACTTTGCTTCTCTGATTACTCTAGAATTGGATTTTGCCGAAGAAGACGTTGCTTTTGCAGATCGCACGGCACTGCATCTTTTACTCGAAGAACTAGAAACCAAAATAAAGTCACTAATCGATTCCTTCCAGTACGGTAGCGTTCTCAAAAAAGGAGTTCCGGTAGCCATAGTAGGTAAGCCCAATGCCGGAAAATCCTCATTGCTCAATGCGCTCCTGAAAGAGAATCGTGCCATTGTATCCGATATACCAGGTACCACCCGAGACACCATCGAAGACGTCTTGACAATCTCCGGAATTCAATTCCGGTTTATCGATACTGCTGGACTTCGAGAAACCACCGATGAGATCGAAGCCGTGGGTGTTGCCAAAGCCAAAGAAAAAATAAATACAGCAAAAGTACTACTCTATCTCTTTGACCCACAAGACACCACGCTCTCTGAAATCAAAGACACCTTAATCAACTTTGATAGGGAGGGGCTCATGATCTTCTTGGTGCAAAACAAAATTGATCTGATCCATGGAAAACACGCACTACTCCATGAGATAGAAAACCAAAACCCTTCACTCCCATACCGCGAACTCTATAGCATCTCTACCTTCGATGAAACTTGCATTAAAACGTTAAAAAAAAGGCTGTTCGAAAAAGTAGCAGCATTTCCACACCAAGGGGATACTGTAATTTCCAACGCCAGACATTACCAAGCACTACAAAAAGCAGGAGCGGCCATCCTTCTAGTCAAGAAAGGGTTAAACGAGAACCTAAGCGGTGACTTACTGAGTGTTGACATCAACGAGGCATTATTGCATTTGGGAGAAATATCGGGTGAAATTACCAATGATGAACTTTTAGGTAATATTTTTAAGAACTTCTGTATCGGAAAATAAATATAAGTTTCAGGGAGTTTCATATACTACTATAACTCCTATTATATATAGGTTTATATCTTTCAACAAGTTTCTTT
>CAZGUB010000038.1:0-10533 GCA_964528935.1 uncultured Flavobacteriaceae bacterium
TGATGGGAAAGTTTTATCGCCAAAAAAATAAATACCGATTTGATGTTCCGGTGGCAAATCAACTTTTTTTGAGATCCAATTTTCCACAGTCCATACGGGAACAAATCATAGAAAGTCCGCTTTTGGATTCGCTCCAATACAAATATTCAGACCTGCCGTATTATTTGTTTAAAGACTATTTTGAAAGAAAATACCGCAGGTCTTTCGAACAATTGACCTCGGATTTTTTGTTTTCACCGCTTGGATTACAACGAACTTTATTCAATCCATGGCAAGACATTCCATTAGATGAAATTGTTCCCTCAGAGCGGGACGACTATTTCCGACACCGCGAGCTTCGTGGTTATGTTCACGACATGGGAGCCGCCATGCTTGGAGGTATAGGGGGGCATGCCGGCTTGTTCTCCAACACCGAGGAAGTGTTCAAGATCATGCAACTATACCTTCAAGGGGGGAAACTCAACGGTAAACAATATTTCAAATCCTCTACTTTTGATCTCTTCAATCAATGCTATTTTTGCGACCAAGGCAACCGACGGGGCATTGGGTTCGACAAACCTCAGATCGAAGGGGAGGGACCTACCTGCGGATGCCTGACCGACAAGAGTTTTGGACATATGGGTTTTACTGGAACTTATGCTTGGGCAGACCCGGAACAGGAACTTATTTTTGTATTTTTGTCCAACAGAACCTTTCCCACCATGTCCAATAATCTACTGGGAAAAAATAACATCAGAACCAGAATGCAAGGTCTTGTTTACGATGCCATCATTCATTAAAACCCAAAGGCTTGAAAATAGTTATCGTTTGTTATCCAACTTTTGGTGGTAGTGGTGTTGTTGCCACCGAATTGGGGCTTCATTTGTCCAAAAAAGGATACGAAATTCATTTTATCACTTACAAACAACCGGTAAGAATTCAAAACCTCACTCCTCAGCTTCACTTTCACGAGGTACATGTTCCTGACTACGATTTGTTTAAATATCAGCCATATGAGCTCGCTTTGTCTAGCAAAATAGTAGATGTGGTACTCAAACACAAGATCGACCTATTACATGTACATTATGCTATTCCCCATGCTTATGCTTCTTTTATGGCCAAGAAAATGCTTGCCGATGAGGGGGTAGTGGTTCCTTTGATTACTACCCTACACGGTACTGATATCACTCTGGTGGGGAGTCATCCATTTTATAAAAAGGCTGTTCAATTCAGTATCAATCATTCCGAATACGTGACTTCGGTTTCTCAAAGTTTGAAGGAAGATACCAATCGGCTTTTTGAGATTTCAAAAGACATCAAGGTGATTCCCAATTTTATCGATTCCAGCAAAATCAATATTAAAGAAGTGCCTTGCGAAAAAGGTCAAATCGCACCCCAAGATCAAATGATCATTACCCACATCAGCAATTTTAGACCCCTCAAAAGGGTGATCGATATTTTGAAGATTTTCAAGAAAGTGAGTAAACACCTCAATGTTAAACTTTTGATGGTAGGAGACGGCCCGGACAAAGTTCGAGCCATGCGATATTGCAGAGCCCATGAGATGGAGGATAGCGTGTTGTTTTTGGGAAAAAGCAACGAGATCGATGAGATTTTGTGCTTTTCGGATTTGTTTTTGCTTCCGTCAGAACAGGAGAGTTTTGGTCTTGCCGCACTAGAGGCCATGGCCCATGGCGTTCCTGTGGTTTGTACCCAAGTAGGGGGGCTGCCAGAGGTAGTGGAAAATGGTGTTTCTGGATATCTCAGTCCTGTAGGAGATATTTCGGGTATGGCCCAGCATGTCATTCATATACTAGAGGACAAAGACCGGCATCGAAGATTTAAACACCAAGCACTAAAAACCTCAAAAAAGTTTGAAATCGACAAAGTCATTGGCCAGTACGAATCGCTTTACAAAGAAGCTATAAAAAATATGTCCTAAAGGGGGTGATAAATGCTTTTGGCATTTTTATAAATCGTTGTTTTGTCAAAGGTCATTTTCTTGGTTTTGAATTGGGCATACCACTCCATTTGATCCGAGTAATGTTCTGATTCAGGATGATCCGAACTACCATAGGAGATAATCGATTCGATTTCTACCCCTTTCGGGCCGAATTTTACCAACTCAATATACGACTCTCCTGTGACCACCCTTTTTTTACCTTCTTGGTAGGGAACCGAGCCCATTGCCGTTATTACATCGGGCAATCCAAAAATGGGTAATTCTTTGTTTCCTCTCACGAGTTTCTGATATTCCCCCAGTTGGACTTGTGTTTTACCAAAATATTTTGTCATGTGATTTTTGGCATCCTCCAAAGCTTTTTCTAGGGTGGTGGTGGTAAAAATCTTTGGCATGGCCAATTCTGGGTAATATTTACGCAACTTATCGTATAGTATGGCATAAGCTCCAGCACCATAGGATGAAGCTGAAGCCTTGCGATCCCATTTTTGTATTTGTTTTAGAAGAGAAGCAACTTTTGGATAATCATCCGGTTTCATTATAATTAAGGAATCAATGTTCATCCAGTGATAGGCAAAAGGGTTGGGAAACTGGTGATCGTATTTTATTTTTTTAAAAATATCGTAGTCTATTGTATCATGTTGGTCAATCAATTGTTTGATTCTCGTAGAGCGATTGTTATCAAAGGTCTCATACCCCATATTTGGGTTATACAGCTCTTGTCGGGGATTGTCATTGGAATCGGAGGATTTGAAAGGGGAATGGTTGGCATTGTAAAAATACCCGGATTTAGGCTGGATTATTTGTGGCAGTTCATCGATGTTGTAGGTTGTAGTCCAAAGTGTTATTCGGGTATTTCCTGGGACCACATTGCTCCAATCATAACCATTGGCGCGTTTGGGAATCAGCGCATTGGAGAGGTAGAAAATGGTGTCGTTTTTATCCGCATAACCGATGTTGTATCCCGGTAGGCCTTTCATTTTGAGAATGCTGTAGAACTCAGTAAAGTTTTTGGCTTTGTTCATTCTCCACCATTGCTCCAGAGCTTTAATTTCAAATAAAGAAGGGGTTCTAATCGAATAATAACCGGTCTTGTTTTTTAGGGTTGGCCCGTAAATACTTTCATAATATTTTTTGTTGATCCTGAGGTGGATCCCCAAAAAGGAGGCTTTGAGTTTGGCTGAGTGTTTTTTGAGTTTGTAGTATTGATCATCAACTCGGTATAGTTTTTTCTTTGTAGGGTGCATCTCGAGTTTGAAAACGTCGGTCTTGTCGGGATTATTTACCGTATGCGCCCATGCGATATTGGGGTTGGCACCAATCAAAACACTTGGGCTTCCAGCAAAAAGTGCCCCTATAATGTTGGTGCCCTCCTCGCTGCAAAGATGTACTTCATACCATGAAGTGGGCCCGTCCAAAGGTTGGTGGGTGTTGATGGCCAAATAGGTTTCTCCATTTTTTGTTTTGCTGCTGTTAAATCCAAAGGTATTGGAACCTTTAACCTCTTCTTTTGGAGGTGTGTAGTTCAATTTGTTGCCTAAAATATTTTTGACCCAATGGTCTCCTCGGGAAGAAACAAAAAGCTGCAATTGGGCGTAAAGCAACATTTTTTTTGGGGTAATGGGAAAAAGTTTTTTACTTAAAACCTCCTTGGGATGCTTTTGGGCATAATGGTTGAGCCCCTGACTGTAGGCTTCTAAAACCTTTTGGTATTCGGTGCTGATCTCCTTGTGGTATTTTTCTTCATAGAGGCGTTCGCTCCCGATAAATTGTGAGATGAAATCAATCCCAAGGGTTCGATTTCCTTCCACCAAACTCAGGAGTGAACTCCCGGCCAAATAGCCTTGTTGTATGGTTTTGAAATCGTCCTCTGCATGAACCCAAGCCAATCCGTAGGCGAGTTCGGCATCGGTTTCGGTAAATATGTGAGGCACCCCCATTGAATCTCTAACGATCTCAATCTTTTCGGGACGGATCTGACCCACAAGAGTAAGACTCCATAGAGAAATTAGCAACATTGAAATTCCATTTGATGACTTTATAAAATACATATTATTTGTTTCTGTTAATAGTAAATATGCCTAAGGGGAGTAGTAATAGTAAAAACCAAATTTTGGTAAAATAGGACAGAAGAAAAGAAATGAATAGTAGCAACAGTGTGGGAATCCACTTCTCATTTTTCATCTGTAAAAAATTAAGTAAGTACTTGGTAATTGGATTTTAATCATTTTGGTGGGTATTGGTCTTTACCGTGCTAAATGCCATTATGGGCTTTCATAATGCGTTAAGGATTACAGGCGCCATCAGTCCATTGGGTGAGTCCATTGATTTCTGCAAAACAGCTATTGGCGTAGGTTTTTTGGTCACAACCACAGACGGGTTGATAGATTTCTATACAGGCTTGGTCGAGCTTGATCTTGTTTTTATCGATACAGTTTTGGTCACTTTTTTCTTTGTCGCAAGTGATCAACAAACTAAAAGTACTCACACCCAAAAAGATCCATCTGCTTTTTATAAATTGTAAAATGAGATTCAAATTTCGTTGAAGCTTAAAGATTCATTTTTTTAAGTTCTGAAACAGCGTGATTGGCTGCTCTTGCTGTCAACGCCATATAGGTGAGTGAAGGGTTTTGGTTGGCGGCAGAGGTCATACAGGCGCCATCGGTAACGAAAACATTGGGTACTTCATGAATTTGATTGAATTTGTTCAAAACCGAGGTTTTGGGATCTCTTCCCATTCTGGCCGTACCCATTTCGTGTATGCCTTTGCCAATGGGGGCATTGCTGTCATAGATTTGAACATCTTTACAGCCTGCAGCTTCTAGCATTTCTGCGGCTTGGGTTTTCCAATCTTCTTTCATTTTTCCTTCGTTCTCTTTGAATTCGGCATCAAAAGTTATGGTGGGCAGGCCATATTGATCTAGTTTGTCGTAATTGAGGGACATTTTGTTTTCGTGGTAGGGGAGTACTTCACCAAAGCCACCCATACCGATACTCCAGTCTCCAGCTTCTAAGATTTTGTTTTTCAAGGATGCGCCATAGGCCAATTCAGCCACAGCTACTGACCAATTGGAGCGATTGGCTCCTCCTTGATAACCGTAACCTCTAAGAAAATCCACTTTTTGGGATTGGGGTCCAAGATTCCTGAATCTCGGAATATAGAAACCGTTGGGTCTTCTTCCGCTGTAGTATTTGTCCTTGAACTGATCGTAACGTCCTCTGGCGCCACTTCCTAGTTGGTGATCCATAATGTTGTGTCCAAGTTCACCAGAGCGATTGCCCATTCCATTAGGAAAACGATCGCTTTTGGATTGCATCAATATGGCCGTAGATGCCATGGCCGAGGCACACAAAAAGACGATTCTGGATTTATATTCAATCACTTCTTTGGTGTTGGCATCGATAATTCTTACCCCACTGGCTTTTTGGGTTTTTGGATCGTAAATGACTTCGGATACAATGGCATCGGGTCTGATGGTAAGGTTTCCGGTAGCTTCGGCTGCGGGGAGAGTCGAAGAGTTGGAGCTGAAATAGCCGCCAAAGGGACACCCTCGGTCACAGCGATTTCGAAACTGACAGGCAGAACGCCCGGCACCTTTTTTGGTGCCTTGAGTAATGTGGGCTACCCGTCCAATGGTCATGATTCTATCATCGTATTTTTGGGCAATGGTTTCCTTGAGATGTTCTTCCAAACAATTGAGTTCCATGGGGGGTAAAAACTCACTGTCGGGAAGCTGGGGAAGGTTCAAGGCTTCACCACTCACACCGATAAACCTTTCTACGTGGGCGTACCAAGGGGCGATATCTTTGTAGCGAATCGGCCAATCGACACCATAACCATCTTTTGCATTGGCTTCAAAATCCAGATCACTCCAGCGGTAAGATTGTCGTCCCCAAATCAGTGAACGTCCACCTACTTGTTTTCCCCTTATCCAATCAAAGGGTTTGATCTCGTCATAGTCGTGATCCGAATCCTTGTTGTAAAAATGTCTGTTTCCCTCATGAAATCCCCAACGTTTTTGTTTGGAATAGTCTTTTTCTACAATTTTAATTGGGGTCCTTCCAGCGTTTGGAAAATCCCAAGGGTCTTTGTGCATGGTGGGATAGTCCTCTAGGTGTTTGACCATTCTGCCTCGTTCCAAAACTAGGGTTTTTAGTCCGGCTTCACAAAGTTCTTTGGCGGCCCATCCGCCACTGATTCCCGAGCCTACTACAATAGCATCGAATTGATTTACGGTAGAATTGATCAAATTCATAGTATGAGCATTTATTATGGTTAAATAAACAAAATTTTAATGAGAAAAAAACGACCCTTGGGTGCTTTGTTTTAAAAAATTTACCGGAAAGAATTCTCGCCAAAGCAGGTTGGTTTGAAAAGTAAATTTTTAAATTAGCGTAAAATCATGTTGTTATATGCCAAAAATTGGAATTATTATTACATTAATCATGTATGCTTTTATGGGGATTTGTTTGCTTCTGATGCCTTAAAACCTCTCATTTACGAACTGATTTGGTCTTGAACCGCTATAGTTCTCGTAGCCATGATTTTTGTTTTTTGTATTTTCAAAATCTGATTAGATTGATATGTAAGGTATGGATTTGATCTCTTTTAAAATTAATTTAAAACCGAAAAGATGAAACTAATCGACAAGTTTGAACGGTTTTTGGATCGCTGTGCAGACCAAGTGGGAGGCTACAAAATCTTAGTAGTTTTGGCATTGATCTTGGGGTATTTTTTGGGATCAATTTTTTCCTAATTTTGAATCTTTACGGTGATTTATTTTCCACTTTCGTAGGGGAGGAGCTCTGTAGCTTTTGGTAAATAGAGCGGGTGTTTTGGGCTTCCGTTTTTGTTGATTCCCATACACATTGGATTTGGAATCATTTCTTTGAGCCATGCTGGCAGATGGCCATGGTTTCCCCATCCATAGATTACTTTTTCACACTTTTGATGCATTTGTCTCAGGTGTAGGATGTTTTTGTAATCCTTTTCATAGAAACGTCCTTCCAATTCTGAAGGGTAGGGGCAGATGTAAGAACAAATGTTTCCCAAATAGAACCCACCATATCCAAATTTTTTAGTGAAACTAATAAGTCTTGTTACCGTCTTGTCATTCGATAGGTGATCGGCGCGAGACGGGTTAAGTAACACAAACAATACGAGGGGTTTCTGGAGGTTCCAAATCCGCCACAGTTGGTACCTTCTTTCTTTTGTTTTAACAGCTCCTATTGTCATGCGCTTTTGGTTTGAATAATTTTTATTTTTTCGATTACAGCGCGTCCCAAAAGACAGAATCCCGATTGGGTAACCACCAATGCAACAGTGCCCCACAATACCCACCCCTGGTCAAGGGTGTACTTTCTTATGATGGCCTCTCCCAGCAGAGATAAGCCCATTCCGATCGTTAGTAATCCAAATACGGAAAATAAAAACCACTTTTTCATTGTCAAAATATTTTTTTAAAGAAAGCAAAAATGATTCGATTGAAAGAATTTTAATGGCCAACATTGTCTATATTTATGAATATGATCAAAAAACACCGCGAAATATTAGCCAAAATGATGGCAACTTTTGGGCTGGATGCATACCAAGTGGCATGGATTGCCTTTATCAAAGGGGTTATTGTTGGTTATTTGTTGCACTTAATTTTTTAAAAATGGAACGTAGAATTTTTACAAAAACACTTACTACCTCAATAGGAGCGCTGACTTTGGGCAGTGGATGGGGTATGGAAGGTTTGTCTCACCAAAAGAAAAAACTGGGTATTGCACTGGTCGGCTTGGGAGGCTATGCGACCCGTCAGTTGGCCCCCGCTCTGATGGAGACCCAATGGTGCAGTCTGAAAGGAATTGTGACCGGAACCCCTGCAAAGGCTGTCCAATGGAAGCGACAATACGGTCTTGAAGACCATCAGATTTACAACTACGAAAATTTTGACAGTATTGCCGACAATCCAGACATAGATATTGTTTATGTGGTGCTGCCCAACCATTTGCATAAGGCGTTTACCCTTAGGGCATTTGCGGCAGGAAAACATGTGATTTGTGAAAAACCAATGGCACTGAATGCCGAAGAAGCTGCGGAGATGATTGCTGCGGGAAAAAAAGCCAATCGAGGGCTCTTTTTAGGCTATCGACTGCATTACGAACCCCATCATCGGGAATCCATTCGATTGTGTGAAACGGAAGCTTTTGGAAAGATCAAGTTTTTTGAGGGGGGATTTGGTTTCCGTATTGGTAATCCCAACCAATGGCGGCTAAAAAAGGCCTATGGAGGAGGCGCCCTGATGGATGTGGGTATATATGTTATTCAAGGTGCTCGTTATACCATAGGCGAAGAACCTGTGGCTGTTACTGCTCAAGAGTTTAAAACCGATCCTGTTAAGTTCAAGGAAGTCGATGAGGTGATCACTTGGCAGATGGAATTCCCAGGAGGTGCCGTAGCCAATTGTACAACCTCTTTTTCTGCCGGAACCAACCATTTGTATGTGGGAGCCGAAAAAGGCTTTATTCGATTAAGTCCTGCCTATACCTATGGGGGTCTTGGAGGATATACCCGAGAAAAAACTTTAGACTTTCCCGAGGTGAATCAACAAGCCCTCCACATGGATGGGATTTCAAACCACTTGATCCATGGTGTGCCCCATCTCAATGTCGGCGGGGACGAAGGACTGCGAGACATGAAAATAATCGATGCCATTTTTGCCTCTATCGCACAGCAAGGTAAAAGGGTGGATATTTCTTAAAAAAACAAGTTATAGGATTTCCTGCAGTTTAAAAATGGACCGATGGAATTTAAAAGGACAACAGACTAGCGGCCGGAGGATCCAAATAAAGGTCTACCGAGGGGTGATTCCTCAAGACTGAAGCGGGGCAATTTTCAGTGATTTCTCCTTCAATCGCATTTTTTACAGCTTGGGCTTTTCGCTTGTCAGGGACAAAACAACTGATGTGATTGGCATTCATTATAGCCGGAATGGTTAAAGTAAGTGCTTTTTTGGGAACCAGGTCTAGTGTTTCAAACCAGCCCTCCTTCCATTGCTGTTCTCTGCATTGGAGGTCGAGAGTCACCAGCTTGATTAACAGGGGATCGTTGAAATCGGCCACGCCGGGGTCGTTGAAGGCCAGATGACCGTTTTCGCCAATTCCTACACAGGCCAGATCGATGGGATGCGCTCGGAGAAGTACGCTGTAAGATGTCAATATTTCTTCTGTAATAATGTTTGTGGCATCGATGGGGTAGAATTTTCTAGGTTGTACGTGGTCGATGATGTTTTTTCTCAGATAATATCTAAAGCCGGCGGGGTGATCTTCTGCCAGACCCATGTATTCATCCAGGTGAAAGACAACGACCTTTTTCCAAGGAATCATTTTTTTACGCAGTTCGGCCAAAAATTTGAGTTGTGAGCTTCCCGTGGCCAAGATAATATGGGCAATCCCTTTTTTTTTAATGGTATCGTTGATTTTTGCTTCAACATTTTTTGCCGCTGTTTGGGCCAACCGATCGTGGTCTTGTATCGTTGTTTTCAAGGTGATATTTTAAAATTTTACACTATTTACAAAAAAAAAATGAATCTCTGATATCGGAGTAAACCAAGGAAAACAGATATTTAATGGCTTTTAGTAAAATCAACCATTTTACAAGTGAGAGTTAATATGAGAAATTACATAAAAAGAAAACAATGGATTTCATTTGGATACTTGTGATTTATTTATATGCTCACCCTCCATAATTTTTGATAATTTTGAAATTATATTTGATTTTATTTTTTCAAATTTTAAACCACAAAACAATTTAATACTTATAATTAAATTGGAAATAACATAATTGTTGAAAAACACGAATACCTTATGGGAATGAATTCAAAAATTATACTTTACAGCCTATTGGTTGTATGCTTGGCTTGTACAACTCTCCAAGAACCCACGATCGAGGAGAAAGCACAATCTGTTATTGATCAAATTACTCAACCCATTTTTCCCAATCAGTCGGTAAATATTATTGATTTTGGAGCGGTGGGCGATGGTGTTGCAGACGATTCCTCATCCATTGCTGAGGCCATTCAAGTATGTTTCTCCATGGGAGGTGGGAAAGTAATTGTTCCCAAAGGGATATTTCTGACCGGCCCCATTCATTTGGAAAGTAATATCAATCTTCATTTGGAGGAAGGGGCTCGCGTGATTTTTAAAACTAATCCGGCGGCCTACTTGCCTGTGGTTGCGACTACTTATGAAGGGATAGAAATTATGAATTACTCTCCCTTGATTTATGCAAAAGACAAAGAAAATATTGCATTGACTGGAAAAGGAATTTTTGATGGTCAGGCAAATGAAACCAATTGGTGGCCTTGGTGTGGAAAAGAAATTTATGGTTTTAAGGATGGAATGCAGAGTCAAAGAGACGACCATAATATTGAGCGATTGCACCGATTCAATCGAGAGCAAACCCCTCCTGAACAAAGAATTTTTGGAGAAGGACACCGGTTAAGGCCTACTTTTTTTGAAGCATATCAATGCAACAATGTTTTGGTCAGTGGCCCTACATTTACCAATGCACCTTTTTGGTTGATTCATCCTTTTAAATCCACCAATGT
>CAZGUB010000039.1:0-10407 GCA_964528935.1 uncultured Flavobacteriaceae bacterium
CTTTTACTCTGGGAGAAATCTCACCAAAGAGCATTAAGCGAATGGTCAAATCCATGAAAGCTTTCAAGTTGCTGATGAAGGTCCACGGTGTTTCCCATTACAAGGCCTATGCCACCTCGGCCCTTAGAGAGGCCAACAACAGCAAGTATGTGGTAGATCGGATTAAAAAAAAAGTGGGCATCGAAATAGAAATCATTGATGGACGTAAGGAGGCAGAAATAATTTCCAACAGTAAAATTACCGAGTTTTTAAACACACAAAAAACCTTTCTTTTTGTCGATGTTGGGGGAGGGAGTACCGAATTTACCTTTATTCACGAAGGGAAAAGGAAGAGTTCTAGATCCTTCAAGATTGGAACGGTTAGACTCATCAATGGTTTGGTGGATGATCGGGTATGGGAGGCCATTCACCATTGGATCGAAAAAAATGCCAAAGCATACAACAAAATCACTCTGATGGGGTCGGGAGGGAATATCAACAAGTTATTCAAGTTGGCCAATATCAAGGAAGGCAAACCACTTTCAAAGCTCAAGCTCAGTGTCATTCATTCTGAGTTGGAAGCATTGACCTACGACGAGCGTATTTTGAAGTTAGAGCTCAATCCGGACAGAGCCGATGTGATTCTTCCTGCTGCAAAAATTTACCTCAAAGCATTGGAGTGGAGTGAAGGTCAAAAAATTTATGTCCCAAAATTTGGTCTTTCAGATGGAATGATCAAGTACATGTTCAAAAAGTTAAAAAAGAAACGCTAACCGTGGATATTTTCTTTTTTTCCCAATTGCTTCATCAATTGGGCTTCATATTCCAATAGACCCTCCCATTTGTTTTTGATTTCATCTTTGTTTTTTCCATATAGATTGGCAAATTTGAGGAACATGGTGTAATGGTGGGCCTCGCTGATCATTAGTTTTTTGTAAAATTTTTGGAGTTTTTGGTCTGCGATGTGTATGGACAGCAACCGAAACCGTTCACAGCTTCTTGCTTCAATTAAGGCAGCATAGAGAAGGGCGTGGACCAATTGATCAGTTCGGCTTCCCCCTTTTGGAAAAAATTTATGCAAGTCCCGGACATACTCGTCTTTTCGTTCTCTGCCCAAAATCCAACCCCGCTCAAGAATCAATTTGTGGACCATATCAAAATGGCTCATTTCTTCTTGTGCGAGTGCTGTCATACTTTCTACCAACTCGCTGAGCTCGGGAAACCGAACAATCATGGAGATGGCTGTGCTGGCTGCTTTTTGTTCGCAAAAAGCATGGTCGGTCAGAATTTCGTGTATGTTTTTTTCTACGATGTTTACCCAGCGTGGGTCTGTAGGTAATTTGAGTCCCAACATTTTTAAATCATTTAGAGATCAAGTCCAAATTCTTTGTGAAGAACCTCAATCTCAGGGTTTATTTTTTTTAGATATTCGTATTTCTCTTTTATTCCATAAACATATTCCTCACTTTTTTGTTCTTCAACCAATATATCGAATTTTATATTGTAGTTGTTCAAAGCCTTGCTCAATTGGGCCAACAATGTTGGGAGCTCTTTGGTCAATTCTTTTTTGCTAAGGGAGTTGGTGGTTTTTAGAAGAAGTTTGTATTGCGGAAGTAGTTCGGGGGAGCTCATTTCTAGTAGGGCGGCAATATTGTTTTCCCCTTTTTGTTTTTTTTCTTGAATATAAGCTTTCCACTGCTCAAGTAGTTCCTCGAGAGTGAATGGATCTTCTGCCTCTGGCATGATGTTTTGCTTGGACAGGGATTTGGAGGCGGCTTCTTTCTTGAGTTTGATGCTGGACAGCGACAGGTTGGAGATTCTGTTACTCAATTCGGGTTTGTCAATACTGATTTTTCTGGGGGGGGCTTGGGGAGGTGTTAGTGTTTTTGGAAGCGGATCGGAAGGGGTTTCTTTACGTGTGGTATAGGGGGCAGGGGGATCGGCGACGATAGCAGACTTGGTTACAGACAAAGCAGTTGCCGCGTTTTTGAAATGCTTATTCGGAATAAGAAAACCTTTTACTGCTCCCCGAAATGGAGAGAGGCCATTTGCATAAGACATAATTCGATCAACAATCTTTTGTTTTTGGTGTTTTTGTAGTCCAATTCACATTTACTGGCCAAATCAATACCTTGCAGTAATAGTGATAGCGGAATGGTATCCGTTTGCGATTTGAATTTTTCTTGGATGGCTTCACCAACTTCCAACAGTGGAAGGGTTCTGTTTTCTTTACTTACCATGAGGTTTCTGAAGTGATTTCCCAGCCCTGTGATGAATTGTAATTCATCGAAACCTTTTTGCAGTAAATCGTCAAAAGCCAGAAGCAGTTCCGGGATATCGTGATCCAAGATCAGTTGCGTGATTGTAAAAAAAGTATCATGATCCAAGATGTTTAGATTTTCAGACACGGACTGTACGGTCAGTTTTCGGTCGGTAAAATTTACCATTCGATCAAAGATGGACAAGGCATCCCTTAGGGCACCATCGGCCTTTTGGGCGATTAAATCTAAGGCATCGGATTCGAAAACGATGTTTTGGTCTTCGGCGATTTTTTGGAGATGATCTCTACAATCTTTTACACTGATTCTTTTGAAATCGTAGGTTTGGCAGCGGGACAAAATGGTGGGGATGATCTTTTGCTTTTCTGTGGTAGCCAAGATGAAAATGACGTGTTTTGGGGGTTCTTCCAAGGTTTTAAGAAATGCATTGAACGCACCCATGGACAACATGTGTACCTCATCGATGATGTAAACTTTGTGGGTGCCTACTTGTGGAGGGATTCTCACCTGCTCGTTTAGGGCGCGAATATCGTCGACAGAATTGTTTGAGGCTGCATCGAGTTCAAAGATATTGAAAGCAAAATCCTCGTTCTTGTTTTCAGTTCCTTGGCTGTTTATTTTTTTTGCCAAAATACGGGCACAGGAGGTTTTTCCTACCCCTCGGGGCCCACAAAACAGGAGGGCCTGTGCGAGTTGGTTTTTCTCAATAGCATTTTCTAAGGTTTGTGTAATGGCCTTTTGGCCCACTACTTGGTCAAAGGTTTGAGGACGGTATTTCAGTGCTGAGACAACGTAAGTTTCCATAATTCTGACTACACCAACAAATATAAAAATTGAAACAGGCTCCCCAGCCTGCTCAAGGAACGAATTGGTCACAAATTATCAACAAAAGCGTAACTTTGTTCTAGGCAGGCTGTCTTATTGCTCTTGTTTACAAGAGAGGAAAGTCCGGACACCACAGAGCAGCATAGCGGGTAATGCCCGTCGTCCGCCTTGGCGGATAGGACCAGTGCAACAGAAAGCAAGTACAGTTAGGCTGTAGTGAAATCAGGTAAACTCTATGCGGTGCAACGCCAAGTATAATTGCGATAGAGAATGGCTCGTTCGATGCAATTGGGTAGGCGGCTAGAATGTTGCAGCAATGTAACATCCAGATAAATAATAAGACCCGACAGAATCCGGCTTATAGGCCTGCCTTTTTTATTTTTTAAAAAAACTGAACCGATTGCTGCCATATTTTCTGACGGTGTTCCTCCTAGGATGGGTCTCGAAATTCATATGTTCTCCGTGTTCTACAATTAGCAAGCCTCCCTCTGCCAATATGTCTTTTTCAAAGATCAGATCAATCAGCTTGAAGTAGTCTTTGGCATCCATATTGTAGGGCGGGTCGGCAAAAATCAGATCGAATCTTGAGTGGCTAGTGTATAGGTATTTGAACACTTCACATTGAATGGAATGTATAGCCATATGGAGCTTTTCGCTGGTTTTTTGAATGTAATGGATGCAACTGCTGTTCTGGTCCACAGCAGTCATATTTTTTACACCTCTCGATCCAAACTCGTAACTGATGCTTCCCGTTCCGGCAAAAAGATCCAAAACTGAGGTGGTATTCCACTCCCATTGGTGTTGTAAGATGTTGAACAGCGCCTCTTTGGCCCGATCGGTTGTAGGACGAACCGTTAGTTTTTTTGGCGCGACCAAGCGTCTGCCCTTGTGGGTACCTGAAATAATGCGCATCAGGCAAAAAGGTTGGTGAAGTAGGGCGCCGGCTGAGTGTTCTCTACTATTAATGGTCTTTTATCTGAATCGGCAAAAGAGATGTTGGAATGATAAGGGGTTATGGCTTTATAGAGCCTTTCATATTTTTGGTCTTTTCCTAAAAATACCATTTCAAAAGCCTCGGGAACGAGAGACAATTCCTCTGCGACGGCCATTACGTAGTACAGGAATTCTTTTTCATTTTTATAGGGGTAGCTGTTGTAAAAAAGTAATGCCTTACCACGAAAAATAAATACATCCAAGCGATCGTCCTGAAGATGAAGACTCATGACTACTTGGTCAGCCATTCGATCGGATTCCAAAAGCAAATCGTAGAGTACTTGTGTGTAATGAGAGAAGCCGATGGTTTTGAAATAGCTTTTTAGTGTTTTTTCTATAGCAGGATCAAAAGGATAAAGGATTTTGATCTTTTTGTCTTGACTTTCATTTTCTGCTACACTCAGCTGCTTATTCCATTGGATATTGCTTGCCAAGTATTTTTCTTTGTTCTGGGCTTGGTAAACGGCAGTGGGAACAAATGTGGCAGGCTGATTGAAGTATATTCCCTGAATTTTTTCTGCCTCTAAAAAACCTTCTTGCTTTAGTAAATTTTCAAAATTAGAATCCTTTTGTATGATTTGCTTGTTGTCGAAAAATTTTTGTTTGTCTGAGCTACAAAAAGAAAATCCATCCCTGAAAACAAGGATGGATAGTTCTTTATTTTTGATAGTGTTTTTATTGACCGGCATCGAAAATAGTAGGCCAGTTACCATTGGTACTCACCTCAGTTAGGGAACCCAAAATTATAGCAGGGCCATTGACCCCATCTACTGACACTGTTTCGTTTTCTTGTTTCAATAAGTCCTTGTCTTGGTCATACAAGACAATGTTTTTGGCTACTTTGACCTCAAATACAGGAACTTTGTAACCGTTTTTATCAACAATTTTCGCATCGATATCAAAAGTAGCTTCCACTCCCTCTACGGGAACTTGAGCAAAATTTCTATAGACATCAGAATCTTTAAACAAAGAATCTTTAACAGGTACGAAGCCCAATGTATCGACAACAACGACTTCCCTGAGCATATCAATTCTGTAGGTGCGATCGTATTCCATGTAGGAAGAATCCCGCTTTTGGATCAAAGTGAAAATTCCCTCGTCGATAAATTTCACTAAGCTGTCAAAGTTGTTACTGTAAACACCTTTAACGTCTTTGTGAGCAATTTGGGCTTTTCGGATCAGTTTTAATCTATTGATTACATCGGCATAACGTTCATTCTTTACCTTATTGAAGTTAATGGGTCCATTTATAGCATCGTAAATTTTATAACTAAAGAATATGGCAAGTATCCACAATAAGGCTTGAAGCGCTATTTTCATTTTTTAAATTTTAACTACAGACAAATCTACAATTTTTTTTTAATCGTAAAAGTTTTATAAATGAATTATATTGGTGGAAAATAAGCATGATGCAGAGCCCTTCATTTTACGAGATTCTTAACGACAAATTTCCTTTTCCACCCACGGATTCTCAAGCAGAAGGTTTCAAAGTGATTTCTGATTTTTTAATGCCACCCAATGATTCTTCAATCTTGCTTATCAAAGGCTACGCCGGTACAGGAAAAACCACTCTGATAGGTCATTTGGTAAAAAACTTGGGCTACCTACGCAAAAAATCGGTGCTATTGGCTCCCACCGGAAGAGCAGCCAAGGTTCTCTCTTCCTACGCTGGTAAAAGTGCCCTGACCATCCACAAGAAAATCTACTTTCCAAAAGTAGAAAAGGGAGGGGGGTCGGTGCAGTTTACCCTCAAAGAAAACAAGCATACCCATACGGTTTTTATCGTAGACGAATCCTCTATGATAGGTGATGATCGTCAACAGAGTAAGCTTTTTGAAAATGGCTCCCTGCTTCATGATCTGGTTCATTATGTTTCCAGCGGAGAAAATTGCCAGCTGATTTTTGTCGGCGACACCGCACAATTACCACCCGTTCATTTGGGGCTAAGTCCGGCTTTGGACGAGCACGAATTGGAAGCCCAGTTCAATGCCTTTCCCTACAGCATCACTTTGGAAGATGTGGTAAGACAAAAGGCAGAATCTGGCATCCTTCTAAATGCCACCAAAATAAGGCATATGCTGGTCGAAGAATTTTTCGAAGGCTTTAAGTTGGTGTGTGAAGGTTTTCAGGATTTGGTTAGAATTCAAGAGGGGAATGAGTTTTTGGAATTGCTGTCCGAAGCCCTTAGCCAAGATGGAATCGAAGATACTGTATTGATTGTAAGATCCAATAAGAGAGCCAATCTATACAACAAGAGCATACGGGAGCGCATCCTTTTTCTAGAATCCGATCTTGCTGTGGGCGACCAACTCATGGTGGTAAAAAACAACTACTTTTGGCTGGGGACAGATTCCCAACCGGGATTTATTGCTAACGGAGATATATTGCAAATACTTCGCATCAACAAATTTGTAGAACGCTACGATATGAAATTTGCAGAAGTCCATGTTCAAATGGTTGATTATCCCGACGAGTCCTCTTTCGACAGCGTGTTGCTCTTAGAAACCTTAGACAGTGAAACAGCCAATCTGAGTCATGAGCAGTCACAGTTACTGTATCAAAAAGTAGCACAAGATCACGCCCAAGAAAAATCCCAGTACAAGCGCTTTCTCAAAGTGAAATCAGACCCCTATTTTAATGCTTTGCAGGTCAAATATTCCTATGCAATCACTTGCCATAAATCTCAAGGAGGACAATGGAAAAACGTCTTTGTGGAACAACCATACTTGCCCGATGGCCCCAGCAAAGACTATTACCGATGGCTTTATACTGCCATCACTCGGGCCACAGAAAAACTGTTTTTAATTGGATTTGACAAATCCTATTTTTAGCCTTGCAAAAAAGAGTTTTGCCTTAAAAAATTATTGGTTACTTATTCATTATTAGGAAATTTGTCCTTTCTTTTGTATCAATGAAAATAGTTTCTATTATTCCGGCGCGATATGATTCTTCACGTTTCCCGGGAAAGCTGATGAAGATGCTCGGAGACAAAACCGTTATTTTAAGAACTTATCAAAATGTGGTGGCTACCGGATTTTTTGATGAAGTTTTTGTTGCCACCGATAGCCCGCTAATCTCTAGTGAGATAGAAGCCAATGGTGGGCGTGTGGTGATGACCCGAGTCGATCACCAATGTGGAAGTGATCGTATTGCCGAGGCTGTATCTGGTATGCAAGCCGATATCGTTGTAAACGTTCAAGGCGACGAACCTTTTGTAGACCGTGAAAGCCTCCAGAATCTGATTGAAGTTTTCCACCAAGATCCCCAAAAAGAAATAGCTTTGGCCTCCCTAATGACTCCCCTTCGGGAGGCTGAAGAGGTACAAAACCCCAGTGTGGTTAAGGTTATCGTCGATCTCAATCATTTTGCCCTGTATTTTTCAAGATCTCCCATACCCTTTGACCGAGACAACCTTCAAACACCAGTCTATTACAAGCATGTTGGGGTATATGCCTTCCGTAAGCAGGCACTCATTGATTTTAGCGAGCAACAAATGACTCCCCTGGAGAGAGCCGAAAAGATTGAATGTATTCGATATTTGGAACACGGCAAAAAAATAAAAATGGTCGAAACCCAAAACCTAAATTTTGAAATAGACACCCCCAGAGATTTGGAACGTGCGCAAGCTCATCTAAACAGACTTCAATCCGAATGATTTCTCGAGTCAGTAAATTCATTTTTTTTCAACTAATGGGGTGGACCATTGAAGGCGACTTTCCCGAGGTCAAAAAATGCATCATCGCCGTGGTGCCTCACACACGAAGTATGGACTTTATTATAGGGGTACTGACCCGAGCAGTAGTCAACAAAAAAATCAGTTATGTTGGAAAAAAAGAATTGTTTAATCCAATTACCGGTTGGTTTTTTAGAGTCTTGGGAGGAGCACCCATCAATCGAGGAGTAAACGAAAATAAAGTATCGGCCATTGCTCGTCTTTTCAAAGATAATTCCGAATTCAGAATGGCCATTGCGCCGGAGGGAACTCGTAAAAAAGTAGCCCGCTGGAAAACTGGGTTTTATTATATTGCTCTCGAGGCAGAAATTCCGATTTTTCTAGTAAGTTTTGACTACCTTGAAAAAAAAGTGTGTTTTCTAAAACTGTATTATCCTAGTGGAGTCATCGAAAAAGACTTTAAGGAAATGGAGGCCATTTTTGAAAAAGCGGCTTCCTGAGTTTCATAGGCAGCGGGAAATTCCCCAATTTTTCATTTCGTCTGGACCGCGATAACACTGCCATTGGATTTTAAAGTTCACTGCCATCCAAAGCTTTTGTTTTTTTTTAAATTCAAAAAAATATTTTTGAGCCTTTACGGAATCGTCAAGAAGATAGTCGTGGACAAAATAAACCCCAATATTACCGTTTTTCAAAACTTTTAATGAGACATCGATCTGCTCACGTCCTTCACCTTCTAGATCATGGGGCAGATAAATCAATATTGCTTCCAGAATGCTTTTTGGCTTTTCTTTTTGGATCAAATCATTGATTTGATCCACATTGATTTTTAGGGAAGGACGATCAGTAAAAGAGGCCTCTATCCCATCCTCTTTCTTTTGACATAGGGGGTTGATCTGTCCATGAATATTGAGTAAGCAAAGATAGAATGCGAAATAGATAAAAAATTTCATGGGGCAAAAGGGTTGTAGGTTTGAGTATAAAAAAAATCAAGCTAAAAGGCGATGCATTAGACCTTTATTCTTGTATGTCTAGGGCGTGATATACGTTTTGCACATCATCGTCTTCTTCAATTTTTTCTATCAATTTTAAAACTTCATCTTGTTGTTCGTAGGGCAATTTTTTGGTAATCTGAGGGATGCGTTCAAATCCGGAGGAGAGGATTTCAATAGAGCGATTTTCCAGTTCTTTTTGAATGGTTCCGAAATTTTCGAAGGGGGCATAAAGCAAAATCCCGTCTTCATCCTCAAAAACTTCCTCTACACCAAAGTCGATGAATTCCAATTCCATTTCTTCCACATCAATGCCATCGACCGGAATTCTGAAGTTGCACGTGTGGTCAAACATAAACTCTACAGAACCAGAGGTTCCCAAATTCCCATTGCATTTGTTGAAATAACTTCTGACGTTGGCTACGGTTCGATTGTTGTTGTCGGTGGCGGTTTCTACTAAGATGGCAATGCCGTGTGGGGCGTAGCCTTCAAATAGTACCTCTTTGTAATTTTCGGTGGTTTTGTCTGAGGCTTTTTTTATGGCTCTTTCTACATTTTCTTTGGGCATATTCGCAGCTTTGGCGTTTTGCATTACAGCCCTTAGCCTAGCATTGTTGTTTGGGTCTGCTCCTCCTTCTTTGACTGCCATTACGATATCTTTGCCAATTCTGGTAAAGGTTTTGGCCATGGCAGACCATCGTTTCATTTTTCTCGCTTTTCTGAATTCAAAGGCTCTTCCCATATGATGAGTTTTCTAGATTACAAATATATAAACAATTAAAAATCCTTTTTGATCATCGATAAATCATCAATGATATCGGTGTAGGAAAAAAGCAAGTTGGCAGGGAGCTTGTTTTCTTTGGATAAGACGGCCAAATATCGCATCTGATTGGTGGTGAAAACTTGCTTAAACAGGGTGTTTTTTTGATAGCGTTTTTGTACCAACAGTTTCATGAAATCAAAATGATGGATCAGATCTGAACTGCCCAAATGAAAGATCCCGGTAAGGTTTTGGTTGATGATGTAATGTATTTGTTGGGTCAATCTGATGTCATTGTTTACGTTGATTATCGTATTGGGAAAGACTTCTAAGGGTAGCTTTTTCTTAATGATCTCGTCCAATTCTAGAATTCTAGGCGATTGATTTCCAAAGACCATGGGCAAACGAGCCAAAACAAATTTGGAGGGGGACAAGCGCAACAAATCGTTTTCAATCTTAATCTTCAATCGACCGTAGATGCTTTCCGAGAGGGTTTTGTCGTATTCGTAGGAGGGAAAATGTTCAAAAGTGTCAAAAACATTGGCCGAAGAAAGAAACATCAAACGGCAATCGTAGCGCTCGATGAAGTGGGTCAAAAACTGGTGGGTCTCTATTTGTGCTTCAAAAGGCCCTCTGAGGGCAGAAATAATAAGTTTGGGCTTGACTTCTTTGACAATATTTTCCAACCCACCTTCTTTCAGGTCAAAATGAAAAAAATGCTGGTTTTGACCAAAACCTTTTTTTGAGAAATAAGTGCCAAAAGTATCGTAGTAAGAATTCAATTCTTTGTAAAGAGCATTACCTATAAAACCACTAGCTCCTAGAATCAATACTCTTTTCATCGGTTTATAATTATGTAAGTTGTTGGTAATGAGAGTTTAATCATGTCGGTGGGTATTGGTCTTT
>CAZGUB010000040.1:0-10078 GCA_964528935.1 uncultured Flavobacteriaceae bacterium
CATGAAAGAATATTATGGGGCTGAGCTTAGATGGACGATGCAAGTTTTTGGAACCGACACCTACCGTGCCGGAGCCGATGGAAGCCATAAGTATATGGGCCGATACGATTCTCAGCATAACTCCTCAGCTCGCTACATGCGGGATACTTGGAGAATATTTTATGCTCAGGTGAATCAAGCCAATGCGGTAATCGCCAGATCAGAAGCTATTGAGAACATGGATGCTACCCTCAAAAACCGTCGTGTGGCCGAGGTGAGATTTCTCAGGGCTTTAGCTTATTTCCAACTTACCCGTCACTATGGAGACATCCACCTCTCCTTAGAGGAAACTGAAGGGGTAGAGATTGAGGCCAACAAAACATCTGCAAGTGAAATTTATTCACAAGCGATTGTTCCTGATTTGGAATTTGCCATCTCTAACTTGGAAGACAACCCCAGTGACTACGGGCGTGCTTCTGTACCTGCTGCCCAATTTTTATTGGCAAAGGTATTGCTCAGAAGAAGTTATACTTCGTTTGCTTCAGGAGACGATGCATCAAGAGCTGAGTCTTTAATGACTGCTGTGATCAACAATCCCAGATTTTCGCTATTGGAAAACTTCTCTGATCTTTGGGACATTAACAACGAAAACAACGCAGAGGTTGTTTGGTCTATCCAAAATGCCAAATCCCAAGTGGACGAAGGTTTGGACGGCTACGGTCACCGAGGCCACCTTTACTTTTTGATGGAGTATGACAAAAAGCCCGCCATGACCCGTGATACCGAAAACGGAAGACCTTGGAAAAGATTCCGTCCCACCGAGTACCTGATGGAACATTGGGACAGAACGATGGATCGTCGTTATGACGAAACCTTTAAGCACGTTTGGTACGCCAACGTCGGAAACGACGGAGGCCCCAATGGGGTGCCTGTTGCCGTTGGAGATACGGCACTATTTATCCCCGGACGTGGATTGAATAAGCATGGTGTAGATGTTACCGCTAAATGGAATGCTGCAAAGCAAGCCAGCGTTAACTACGAGGTTTATACGGAAGACGAGTGGGATCAGCGTACTTTCCCTTCACTCAACAAGTGGATCGACAACACCCGTCCCAACCGTCAGCACACCCAAGGGCAGCGAGACTATGTCTTGATGCGATTGGCAGACGCCTACCTGATCCGAGCAGAAGCCCGGTTAAAGCAGGGCAATACTGCTGGTGCTGCAGCTGACATCAATGTTATACGAACCCGAGCCGCTTGGCATGTTGCCGACGGTGTTTCAGAGGACAAGGTAGCCGCCATGCAGATTACTGCTGATCAGGTAGATTTAAACTTCCTCTTAGAAGAGAGAGCCAGAGAGTTAGTTGGAGAAGGCCACCGATGGTTTGACTTGACCAGAACCGGAACTTTGGTAGAAAGGGTAAGACTTTACAACAGTGATGCAAGAGATAATATTCAGTCGCATCATGTGGTACGACCCATTCCATTGAGTCAAATTGATAGAACTTCAGGTGGATATCAACAAAATCCTGGTTACAATCAATAATCCATCCCTTTTTTAGGAATGGATTAAAAACCGCCTTCGGGCGGTTTTTTTTATGCCCTTATGATAGAGAAATCCCAAATATTTATTTTCTTTATTTCAAATCAAAAAATAATGATTAGGATTCTGTACATACTCATTTTGGGCGTCGTAATAATTTCTTGTCAAAATTCAAATTCTCCGGAAGGGCCTTTTTTTGCCAACGGAATCAAAAACGGCTGGGCAGACCAAAATTCCATTGTGGTCTGGACCCGCCTGACACAAGAAAAAGAGGCTTTTTTTGAGGGTCAGCCTTTTATAGAAATCAGTAGGGATACCATGCTTTTTCTGGCCAAAAATCCCGATGAAAACACCATTTACAGCTCCCAGATTCCGGCGGGGTATGCCCTAAAAGACATGGAGGGCTATTGTCCCGGAGCCCCCGGCGAGGTGCGATTGCAGTATCACATAAAAGGTCAAGAGGAGAAGACGGTTTGGACCGAGTGGACTTCGGTGGATCCCCAAAAAGATTTTACCCACCAATGGAAACTCAGCGGGTTGGCACCCGGAAACCATTATCAGGTAAAAGTTTTTGCAAGGGCCAATGCCTCCGGCCCTGTGACCGATAGTATTTCTGGACAATTTTACTTACCGCCACAAGACAACACCATACGGCCCATAAAATTCTGTGTGGTCTCCTGTCACGATTACCACCGAAGGGATGACCTTCAAAATGGACATAAAATTTACCCCAGTATGGCCGGATTACAACCCGATTTTTATGTGCATACCGGTGATATCGAATATATGGACAAACCCACACCCTATGCACTGACCGAAGCGCTGATGCGTTTCAAATGGAATCGTCTTTTTTCCCTTCCCTTTCAGCGGGATTTTTTTGCCCGCCATACCTCATATTTTATGAAAGACGACCACGATGTAGGTTTTGACGACAGCTACCCCGGTAGGGATTATGGGGCTGTGAGTTTTGAAAGAGGACTTGAAATATTTGACTCCGAGCAGTTTCCTGTCCATCCCAAGCACTACAAAACCATTCGTTGGGGAAAAGATTTACAAATCTGGATCGTGGAGGGCAGAAACTACAGAAATCAAAATTATTTGGAAGACGGTCCCCAAAAGACCATCTGGGGCAAAGAACAAAAAAAATGGTTTTTTGAAACGGTCGAGGCCTCATCGGCTACTTTTAAAATTCTGATTACTTCCTCGCCCATTTTGGGACCCGATCGCATTCGGAAAAATGACAACCTCAGCAATGCGACCTATGCCCACGAGCAAGCTGAAATATTGGATTTCATTAAAACCCAAAAAAACCTATTTATAGTCAATGGAGATCGACATTGGCAATACGTGACCCATATCGAAGGGACTTCGCTATGGGAATTTGGGTGTGGAGCTGGAGCCGATGTTCATGCCGGAGGATGGAAACAAGAAGATTTTCGCCCCGAACACCAATTCTTAAGGGTCAAAGGAGGTTTCCTATCGGTTTTTTCTCATCGAAGTGAGGGTAAAGCAGAATTGCAATTCTTGCATTACGATGTAGAGGGAAAACCTGTCAATGAGGTTGTTTTTGAAGTTGCTCTTCCCTAAACATCATTTGAATAATTTTTACGATCGTATTGGCTAAAATCGATATTTTCCTTGGTGATGATCTCCAAGGGGGTTGGGATTTCGGCTGGTGGAATTTCCCGATGGACAAGGTAATTCGACATGGTAATGATTGATTTATAGCCTTGATTGAAAGATTTTTGTGAGATCAAAAAAGTAATGCCTCCTTTTTTTAAGGAACTTACATTTCGGGGGGTGGTATCAAAACCAATCACCTTTAACCCATTTAATTGCTTTTCTTCAATTAATTCTGCTATGTTGGAAACCCGACTAGAGGGTACCATAATCCCTCTAATCTTGGAGAAGGTATTCAAAAATTCATTTATATCTTTTCTAACCTGATTCGGACGGTTAAGGTTGTCGAATTGGAGTTGGTGAATTTTAACCGGCCTTTTATTTTTTTCAAAATAATTATAAAACCCTCTCAAGCGCTGGTTGTTGGCTTCGTAATTAAATATGTTTTTCCTGGTCAGGACAACCAGCAATTCATCTCCCGGCTGTGAGCACAGATCGAGTAATTGCCCCGAAAGCACCCCCCCCTCAAAAGATTTTTGTCCGATAAAGCTGAGGTTGTCGAATCCTTTAAGGTTCACATTAAAAAACAGATAAGGTATTTTATTTTCACCCAATACGTCAATTATATTGGAAGTTTCCTTATTGAATATGGGGACCATTACAACAGCATCTGGTGCCGTACTGATAAGCTTGTGAAAAGCCTCCATATAACTTTTGGGGTTAAACTGGTCGAAGGTGAAATTGATCGTTTCAATCCCATATGCATTTACCTCTTGGCTGGCTTTTCGGAGTCCTGCTAAAGGGGATTTCCAAAACATATTGTCATCGTCGTATAGGGGGATTAAGGTGGCCAGTTTGTAATGTTTCTTCATGGCCAAGGAGCTGGCAATCAAATTTATTTTAAAGTTCTTCTCCTTTAATATTTTTTTGATTTTCGCTTCGGTTTTCAGGGAGACCCCGCCTCGGTTGTGAAGCACACGATCCACAGTACCAGCTGATACTTTTGCCTCTTTTGCGATGTCTTTTATAGTTACCAAGTTGCAATAATGTCTCTAAATATAAGATTAATGATTAAAAAATAAAAGAGATTTTTAATTCCTTAGGATTCACAACTTTACACCCCCTTCGAACGGGTTTTAAAAATCGTTTATTTATATTTGTTCGGTTAGTGTGTACGTGCACGAAATTTGAACTTTTATGTCAAAATCTTTTCAATGGATCTTAGTAGCCGCACTTTCCGGTTTTTTGTTTGGCTTTGATACTGTTGTGATTTCCGGTGCCAACCTACCGATCAAATCTCTTTGGTCTACCTCGCCTTTTTTTCATGGCTTTTTCATCATGTCTATGGCACTTTGGGGAACGGTTATCGGGGCACTATTTGGTGCCTTACCGACCAACAGATTGGGTAGAAAAAAAACCCTCAGTTGGATTGGTTTTTTCTTTTTTGTCTCTGCTGTGGGTTCCGCCTTGGCTGCCGATCCTTATACTTTTTCATTCTTTCGATTTATCGGAGGGATTGCTGTTGGGGTATCTTCGGTGGCGGCACCCATTTATATTTCAGAGATTTCCACTCCCAAAAATAGGGGATCACTTGGGGTGCTGTACCAATTTAGTTTGGTGTTTGGAATTTTAATTGCTTTTTTTTCAAATTTCTTGTTGACCGGATTCGACGGGAGCAACGATTGGCGTTGGATGTTGGGCGTTGAAGCGGTGCCTGCATTGTTGTATTTGTTGTCCACGTTTTTTATACCCGATACCCCACGCTGGCAAATAATCTTTAACCACAATGAAAAAGAAGGGCACGCTCTTCTACACCAAATATACGATGATCCCCAAACGGCTGATCGAGTGCTCCAAGAGATCAAAAATACCCATCAAAATGAGCAAGTTCAAAAGCCTTTGTTCGAAAAACAACACCACCGAATGATAGTACTGGCCTTTTTGATTTCCTTTTTTAACCAACTTTCGGGGATTAATTTTATCCTCTATTACGCACCGGAAATATTGGAAATGGCTGGTTTTGCCACCAAGGAATCCCTCTACAATTCCGTAATCATAGGTTTGATCAATATTGTTTTTACTTTTGCCGGATTGATGCTTATCGATCGATTGGGCCGCCGACTTTTGTTGATCATTGGTTCGATGGGATATTTGGTCAGTCTCACCGGGGTTTCCCTATCTTTTTATTGGCAAACCAACCCCCATTGGATTGCCCTTTTTATTTTTGCTTTCATAGCATCGCATGCCATTGGGCAGGGAACAGTGATATGGGTTTTCATTTCTGAAATTTTTCCCAATAGGATTCGAGCAGCCGGGCAATCTTTTGGTGTGGGCATCCACTGGTTGTTTGCCGCATTGATTACCTTGGTAGGGCCATCTGTGATTGCCCTCTACAAAACCAATCCTTGGCCTATATTTTCCTTTTTTGCTTTTATGATGTTACTACAGCTCATTTTTTCTATTTTTATGATGCCGGAAACCAAGGGAAAATCTTTGGAAGAAATCAAGTCAATAATCAACAACAAATTATAATCGAATGAAAAGAAAAGATTTTATTCGGAATTCAAGTGGATTTTTTTTGGGAGCTGTGGTGGCTCCAAATCTCATGGCCAATATTCATCCCCATACCCGAGTTAACGATACGCTAAATTTGGCTGTAATTGGAACAGGAGGCAGGGGTCAAGGAATTACCAAGCTCCTCAATACCATT
Source organism: uncultured Flavobacteriaceae bacterium (assembly GCA_964528935.1). Taxonomy (GTDB): domain Bacteria; phylum Bacteroidota; class Bacteroidia; order Flavobacteriales; family Flavobacteriaceae; genus UBA8316. Next base: position 5,853 of record CAZGUB010000040.1, read on the forward strand.
TCGGGTTGTGAAGTTGTAGCGGTTTGCGACACCATCCCCTTTCGCTTGGCCGAAGGTTTTGAGCTGATTAAAAACAACCGCAACGCCAAATCCTATTCAGACTACAGAAAATTACTGGACGATAAAAATATTAATGGGGTAATAATCAGCACACCGCTCTCCACCCATGACCAAATTGCCATAGACGCACTCGATTCCGGAAAAAACGTGTATTGTGAAAAAACCATGGCCAAAGGAGCCGATGCAACAGCAAGGATGGTCAAAAAGTGTAAAACTTCCAACAAAATCTTCCAGACCGGTCATCAATACCACAGTTCTCGTATGTACACCCAGTTAGTCGATATGATTGGCCAAGGCAAAGTAGGAAAAATCGCTTCCATCGAAGCCCAGTGGAACCGCAATGGCGATTGGAGAAGAACAGTCCCAAATCCGGCTTTGGAGCGACAGATAAATTGGAGGATGTACAGAGAGTATTCCTATGGACTTTTGGCTGAGTTGAGCTCCCATCAGATCGATTTTGCCAACTGGATCCTCGATGCTCATCCGCTCAAAGCTGTTGGGTTTGGGGGCATCGATTACTGGAAAGACGGCAGGGAAACCTACGACAACACCAAGGTGGTTTATGAATTTCCCGATGGGGTAAAAGCCACCTATACCTGTCTGACCTCCAATGCCAAAGACGATTACAAAATCATGGTGATGGGCGACAAAGGAACCCTGACGATTTTCCAAACTTCTGCTTGGTTTTATCCCGAAGGAAAACACAAAGCAGAATACGGAGAAGTAGACGGAGTGTCTGGGGCAACCACCAACTGGCAACAGGGCAAAGGAGAGCGCCTGGAGCTGAATCATATCGACCCGACCAAACAAGCACTGATCGACTTTAGGGACGCCATACTCAACAACAAGCCCCCCCTCTCAACCGTGACCACCGGTGCCAAAGCAGCCTATGCCGTAGAAATGGGCATTCAGGCCATGGATCAGCAAAAAGTAATTCACTGGGACGACACCAAATTTATATTATAACAACTACATGAAACCAAATTTTGATTTAAACGACAAAGTGGCTGTGATCACCGGAGGTGGGGGTGCCTTGGGGGGATGTATCGCTCAGAGCCTTGCCCAATCGGGAGTAAAGATTGCCATCCTCGATCTCACCGAGGAATCGGCCCAACGGACGGTAGCACTCATCCAAAATCAAGGGGGAGATGCGATCGGTTTTGCCGCCAATGTTCTTTCCAAATCTTCCATCCAAGAAATCAGCAAAGCCATTATGAAGCAATGGGGTAGGGTAGATATCTTACTCAATGCCGCCGGAGGCAATATGCCCGGGGCAACCATTGCCGTAGATCAAACCATTTTTGATCTTTCTATGGAAGATTTCAACAAAGTAACTGAGCTCAATCTCAACGGTTCCGTAATTCCTTCATTGGTATTTGGAAAAATCATGGCCGATCAAAAAAGCGGATCGATCATCAACTACTCCTCTATGAGTGTAGATCGTGTCATAACAAGGGTTGTGGGTTACTCGGCCTCCAAGGCGGGGATCGAAAATTTCACCCGCTGGATGGCCGTAGAAATGGCCTTGAAATTCGGACCCGGTGTTCGCGTCAACGCCATTGCCCCCGGTTTTTTTGTCGGAAATCAAAACAGAAAACTCTTACTCAACGAAGACGGATCCTATACCGAGAGGGGAGATACCATCATCAGGAATACCCCCATGAAACGCTTTGGTGAGGCCGAAGAACTCAACGGTGCCATTCACTTTCTATGCAGTGATGCCGCACAATTTATAACGGGAGTAGTACTTCCCATCGACGGAGGTTTTAGTGCCTTCAGTGGTGTTTAATCAAACTTTTCTTCTATGAAAATGATACAAACTTGGCGCTGGTATGGACCCAAAGATCCCGTCAGCCTTTCCGATGTAAGACAAGCCGGCGCGACCGGTATCGTCAATGCGCTCCACCATATTCCCAACGGGGAGGTTTGGTCGGTGGATGAAATCCAAAAAAGAAAAAACGAAATTGAAGCGGCAGGACTGACATGGGACGTGGTAGAATCCTTACCTGTTCATGAAAAAATTAAAACCAGAACCGGAGATTTTCAACAAATCATTGAAAATTATAAGATCAGCATGAGGAATTTGGCCTCCTGTGGGGTGTATGTAATCTGCTACAATTTCATGCCCATTCTGGATTGGACACGAACCCGCTTGGATATGCCCTTGGAAGACGGTTCCCTAGCTTTGGAGTTTAACGCTGCCGAACTGCGCATCTTCGATTTGTGTATTTTGAAGCGGGAAGCGGCCTCTAGGGAGTATAATGCCCAAGAAATCCAAGCTGCGAAAGACCAATTTGAAAAACTTTCCGATTCTGAAATCCAAAGAATATCTGACAATATGCTCAAAGGGCTGCCCGGCTCTGAGGAAGGCTATACCATGGAAGAATTTAAAACCATGCTGGCCACCTATCAGGGGATCGATGCCGATCAACTCCGTTCTCATTTGGTACAATTTTTATCAGAAATCATTCCTCTAGCAGAAGACTTGGGCATCAGAATGTGTATTCATCCCGACGATCCTCCTTTTACCCTGTTGGGACTTCCCCGCATTGTCAGCACCCAATCCGATTATCAATACATTTTCGATCAAATACCTTCCTTGGCCAATGGAATTACCTTTTGTACCGGTTCACTCGGCGTTAGGGCCGATAACGATTTGCCTGCAATCTTCGATGCTTTTGCAGCGCGAGTACATTTTTTACACCTGAGAAGTACCAAGCGCGATGCCGATGGTAACTTTTACGAAGCCGATCATCTGACCGGAGACGTTGATATGTTTGAAATCATCAAAAGGGTTTTGAAAGAGCAAAGACGCAGGGCTGCCGAAAACCGCAAAGATGCTGCCATACCCATGCGCCCCGACCACGGCCATCAGATGTTGGACGACCTGGTGAAACCAAAAATAAATCCTGGCTATTCGGCCATTGGAAGACTTAGGGGGCTGGCTGAGTTGAGAGGTTTGGAGTGGGGAATCGACAAACTGATATAAAATGGAGTTTAAGAACAACAATACCTTTATAAAGGACAACTTTTTACTGGAAAATAAAACCGCCGAGCGTCTGTATTTTGACCATGCCCAAAAGATGCCTATCATCGATTACCACAATCACCTCCCGCCCGATATCATTGCGGCCAATCGACCTTTTGACGGCATCAACCAAATTTGGTTGGACGGGGATCACTACAAATGGCGAGCCATGCGATCGTTGGGCGTCCCCGAAAAATATATTACCGGAAAGGAGCCTTCTAATAAAGAAAAATTTGATCAATGGGCCTACACGGTTCCCTACACTGCGGGAAATCCACTTTTTCACTGGACCCATTTGGAATTGGATCGCTATTTCGGCATCAAAACCCTCTTACAGCCCTCGACCTCCACGGCTATTTTTGAAGAGACCAATCATCAGCTGCTGGACTTAAAACCCAAAACATTGCTCAACAATATGAAGGTCGAGATGCTTTGTACGACCGATGATCCTATTGACGACCTCTCCTCACACCAAACCATTGCCAAAAGCAATACGCAGGGACCAGAAGTATTGCCTGGTTTTAGACCCGACAAAATTTTTGGTATTCAAGAGGATCTGTACCTCGATTATATTGGTATGTTGGCTGCCGCTTCATCAGTAGATATCAAAGATTTGGACAGTCTGCTGACCGCCCTTAAAAACCGGGTGACCTATTTTCATCAGCAAGGTTGCAGAATATCCGACCATGGATTGGAGTTTACTTTTTCCGCCGACTATACCCATGGGCAGGTGGACCGTATTCTCAAGAATCGCCTGTCTGGAAATATTCCTTCTGATGAGGAAGGATTGGCTTTTAACGCTTGTGTACTTTACGAGTTGTTCCTGATGTACCACGAATTTGGGTGGACACAACAACTACATTTGGGGGCCTTAAGGGGTAATAATCAAAAATTAAAAAGCCAATTGGGATCCGATGTGGGCTGCGATTCCATAGGCGATTTTGCCCAAGCCAAAAACTTGTCTAAATTGTTGGGAAAATTGAATGATACTGACCAATTAACCAACACCATTCTCTACAACTTAAACCCTGCTATGAATGAGGTTTTCGCAACCATGCCCGGCAATTTCAACAGTGATAAAGTAGAGGTTCAATGGGGAACTGCCTGGTGGTTTCTCGATCAAAAAGAGGGAATGGAA
>CAZGUB010000041.1:0-9983 GCA_964528935.1 uncultured Flavobacteriaceae bacterium
AGCTAGCATTATCTCGGATATTGAAAAGGACTTTGAACATGCCCTGGAAGGTATTTTTATGCTACCAGAGAGTGCTCGCTTGGGAGTGTACACAGCATACAAATACTACAAGAAATTGCTGGTAAAACTCAAAAACACCCCTTCCAATAAAATTCAATCGGCTCGAATTCGCGTGCCCAACTATCAAAAAATGGGGGTTTTGGCCCAATCTTATCTTAAATTTCAATTAAATCTACTCTAATGGAAACACTACTTTGGATCTTGGTTTTGGTGCTCACCTTTCTGGTCATGGAATTCATGGCTTGGTTCTCCCACAAATACATCATGCATGGCTTTCTGTGGGTGCTACACAAAGACCACCACAAAAAAGACCACAAATCTTTGTTTGAACGCAATGACCTATTTTTCATATTCTATGCATTGGTCAGTTCCTCCTTTGTTTTGCTTTGGGGAGAATACGGTTTTTGGGCTGGCCTGCCCATCGGTATTGGTATTTTTATTTATGGACTCACTTATTTTATGGTACACGACATATTTATCCACCAAAGATTCAAACTCTTTCGCAATGCCAACAACCGTTATGCCAGGGCCATCAGAAGGGCGCATAAAGTACACCACAAACACCTCGGTAAAGAAGGAGGGGAATGTTTTGGAATGCTGTTGGTCCCGATGAAGTATTTTAGGAATTAGTTATTTTTATTCCAGTTGTTGACAAAAGTGCAGCCTTCAAAATCTCTATTCAGACTGATATAGGTCAACTCGATTTTTTCTTCCATCCAAATTTTGATGGCTTTGAGCTGCTTTTCTTTTAGGGCCAACTCCTTTATTTTAACGTAATCTTGAGAGAAATCGGCCAAGTGTTCGTCGTAGCGATTGGTCACTTTAAGGATTTTATACTTCTGGAGACCCGAGCGATCTTCATCCAGCAGTGGAACCGAAATTTGCCCATCTTTAAGATCGCGAATTTGGTTATAGAGTACTGGATCCATTTTGGTCAATTCGAAACGTCTATCGCCCGTGGTAGGATTGATAATAGCGCCTCCATTAAGACGGGTTTCTTTCTCACTAGAAAATTGTCGGGCGGCATTTTCAAAAGAAATCTCTTCATCTAAAATTCGAACCCTCAAGGTATCCAGAAGTTTTCTGGCTTCTTCCAAATCGTTTTCGTCCACCTTGGGAGTCAACAAGATGTGTCTCACATCGACCTCCTGCCCTCGGATACGATCTACCGTGAGGATATGCCAACCAAAATCTGTTTTGAATGGATCCGAAATCTGCCCTTCTTGCAAGCTAAATGCAATATCTCTAAATTCCTGAACCATACGGGGTTTTTTTCTATGTAAGGTATATTTTCCGCCGTTGGAGCGAGAACCGGGATCTTGAGAATACAATATGGCCTTGGAGGAAAAACTCATCCCCAATTCTTCAACATCGGCTTTAAAGGACTTTAACTGATTGATGATTCGGTCTTTTTCCTCATCAGAAACTTTGGGTTCCATGACAATCTGAGAAATCTCCAACTCGGTACCAAAGGTGGGAAGCTCTGCCGGAGTAATGGATAGGAAAAATCGGCGCACTTCCTCGGGAGTGATTTCGATGTCTTCTACTATTTGAGCTTGCATCATCGACGAAAGTTTCTGAATCTTGTTGATTTGAAACAATTCGTCTCTAAACGACAACTCATCTGGTTTTTTATAAAACTCCAAAACCTTTTCAATACTACCCAACTGCTCCGTGAAATAAGCGATACTTTGGTCGACATAATCGTAAATTTCTTGATCGCTGACCTCCAAGCTATCCTGAATGGCGTGGTGGGCATATAATTTATCCTCCATCAATTTTCCCAACAACTCACAGCGGGATATGTTCTTGGTAGACATGCCCTGCGATTCCATTTCGACAATGGTCTTGTCGATGTCGGATTCCAAAATCACATAATCTCCTACCACTGCACTGACCCCATCGACCTTGATTCTTTGGGGGGAAACACTTTGCTGACTCTGTGAAAAAACACCTAAAGTAATAAATAAGGTAATAATGCTTAAATACTTGATAAACATTTTATTAGTACTTTTCAAATTTCTTAGTTTTAATTGCGTCCTCCACCACATCCTTGTTGAACGATCGCAGGAAATCAATTTTCTTCTGGTTAAAGACGATATTTTTGATCGTGTTTTCAACATGAGATAAAGGAGCCATTTGGTTCTGCTCCAAGCGTTCTATCAGTTCAAACAAATATAAGGCTAAACTGTCTTTTAACTCAAAATATCCAGGGGATTTTAAGTAGAACGATTCGTTTTGCTCATTGATAAACGTCAATTTTTCCTTTAGGGCTGCCGGTCGTAGCCAAACAGAATCGGATAGGAAAAAATTGGTAAACTGAAACGACAATGAATCCAAAAATTGAACAGCTTCTTTTTGATTGTTCCTGAAATGGCGAATGATCGCTTTGCGATCAACATTATCCTTGGGCAAACTGATGTATCGAATTCTGTACAGCGGTTCTTTGAGCCGAAAAAGATCCCCGTTTTCTTGATAAAATTTCAAAACCTCTCCAGTATCGATGATGGTATCCAAAGCCGATTTTAATACATATTCACGATAAGCGGTTCTAAACAAGCCTGTTTCGTATTGCTGAACCATGGCACGCAATTGCGAAATCTTTTCCTCTGGCAGATTGATGAGTGATTTTTCATACAAAAGCTTTTGTCGGGCCCATTCATTGATGTAGTTGTTTACTTTGATCAAACTGTCTTCGGCAGAGGCGAATGCTTCAAATCTGTCCCTAAGGTCGGAAAGGTACAAATAATGATTTTCGGCCCTGGCCACCAGACGGTCATTTTGTTTTTCCCCTATGGCATCACATGCAAGAAAAAAAAGGGTGAAAAAAGAAAAAAGAGATAAATAGAAAATTGTCGTTCTAAGCCTTGAAAATGATTTTTTCGACACCGTTGTTAAACTAAAATATTGTATCATTTATCAACAATTAAATTTTAAATTATTAATAAAGTTTGTAATTTATTGATTTACAATTATTTATATTGTTAATATTTTTTTGAACTTATAAAGAATTTATGTAAATTTACATATCATTTTAAAGCAATGAAAAAAACTTTAGGTTTATTGTTTTGCTTTTTTATTATTTCCTTGGTTTTTTCACAAACCACCACCTTTTCTCCCTCCAATGTGACCGTTCAAAAAACGGATGTTGAAAATAAAAAATTTGATGTTTATTATCTCAACAACACCCTCATCATTCAAGGCGAGTCCATCCATGGAAATTTAAAAATCTATTCCATTATTGGCAATATGATTGTCAACATGGAGATTCATGACTTCTCCGAAATCTCCATTCCCCTAGATCTTGAAAAACAAAATATGTACATCATTCGAGTTGAAACGGCAGATCATCAGATTTTTACACACAAAATTGTAGCCCGATAATTTACGGGCTGTAATTGGGTGCTTCTTTGGTAATACTAATGTTGTGGGGATGACTTTCTTTGATTCCCGAAGCGGTGATGGTAACAAATTTTCCGTTTTTTTGAAGCGATTGGATGTCCTTGGCACCACAATACCCCATGCCTGCCCTCAAGCCCCCGATGAATTGGTGAATACTCTCATTCAGATCTCCTTTGTAAGGAACCCTGCCGACAATGCCTTCAGGAACCAACTTTTTGATATCATCTTCCACATCCTGAAAATAACGGTCTTTACTACCTTTATTCATGGCTTCGACCGATCCCATCCCCCTGTAAGTTTTAAATTTTCTTCCTTCGTAGATAACCGTTTCTCCGGGAGACTCTTGGGTCCCAGCCAACAAAGAACCCAACATGACGGCATCGGCTCCGGCAGCGATGGCCTTGGGAATATCGCCTGTATAACGAATGCCTCCATCGGCAATGACCGGTACATCGACATGGGTCAAAGCAGATTTTACAGCCATTATCGCAGAAAGCTGGGGAAAACCTACGCCTGCAATAACACGGGTGGTACAAATGGAGCCGGGACCAATACCTACTTTTACAGCATCGGCTCCCAGATCGACCAAATACTTGGCGGCGTCTGCAGTAGCGATATTTCCTACCACCACATCCAATTCGGGAAAAGCAGATTTTACACTTTTTAGGGCAGTTGCTACCCCTTTGGAATGCCCGTGGGCAGTGTCGATGACCACAGCGTCAACATTGGCATTTACCAAAGCTGTGGTTCGGGCAATCAAGTCGCCAGTGACCCCTACAGCAGCTGCCACGCGAAGTCTGCCGTACTGATCTTTATTGGCCTTGGGCTTGGCCCTATGCTTGGTGATGTCCCGAAAAGTAATTAGTCCCACCAAGGTATTGTCGGATTTGACTACTGGTAGTTTTTCTATTTTGTGATTTTGTAAGATGGCTTCTGCATCTTCCAAGGAGGTTCCTTCATTGACCGTTATCAAATTTTCCGAGGTCATAACCTCAGAGATGGGTCGCTCGTCGTTTTTTTCAAAACGCAAATCACGATTGGTTACTATTCCCAACAATCGGCTGCTTTTGTCTACAATAGGAATCCCTCCAATTTTGTAGTGGACCATATTCTCTTTGGCATCCTTGACTTTGGCCTGAATGGTGAGAACCACAGGGTCTATGATCATCCCCGATTCTGCCCTTTTGACCGTCCGCACCTTGAGTGCTTGCTCCTCTATGGTCATGTTTTTGTGTAAAACCCCAATACCTCCCTCTTGAGCCATTGCAATGGCCATCCTGCTTTCGGTAACGGTATCCATAGCAGCAGAGACAATGGGTACATTAAGGCCGATGTTTCTGGAAAAACGAGAGACAATAGAAACTTCTCTGGGCAGAATTTCTGAAAAAGCAGGTACCAACAACACATCGTCGTAGGTATAGCCTTTTCCAACAAATTTTTCGGGATTCATAAGCAATTAATTTAACAACTAATTGCATGCAAATATACGGAATTTATCTGCATTATGAATTTCGTGGTGACTTTAACATATCCCTATAGATAAAAAATACCGCCAAAAGATAAGAAGTCGTCATCAAAAATCCGGATAACACCACCACAATAGCCAACCAATACTGCCCCATCCAAAGTCCATAAATCCCAGCAAAAGTAATCAATACCGAGGCAAAGGGCTCTAGAGAAAGTAGCTTTTTCCAAAACAACCTTAGTTCGGTTGCCCACAACAGTGTTCCGGTGATCAAAAAAATCATACTCAGCGAAAGCACATGGGTGTGGATGATGGTCAACATTTCACGACTGCTTTTTTTGAATTTCAAAACCTGCGGATCGGGTTGGTCTTCGTTGCCATTGTAATTTTCAACTACCCCATGGGGTGTTGCTGCTTCGGTCTGAAAAACAAAAGCCAAACCCGTAAAATAACCCATGGACAACATGAACAAAAAGGAGCCCAAAAACAGCTTAATGGGACGGTCCAAATCTCGGATTGAAAAACGCTGAGTCATCATCTATCGGCCAGCCAGCACCAATTGGCTTTCTAATTGAGCATATACGTAGTTGATGGAATGGGTCATGGATTTTACCGAGATGGTTGCCCCCGAAATAGCACTGATATTGTCCCCATAAAAAAATCGATCTGCCAATGAACTATTTTCGAACTGTGCCAGCCAGCGCTTGCTGGAAATCTCCCCACCATAATCCTCTCGGTAAATCAGGATTTTTGCTTTTTTTTGGATAAAATGAGGATCGAAAAGAATCAAATAATCAAAAGCATCGGTCTTGCTGGGAGCGGTTCCCAAAAAAGCATACCCCAGTATGGCTCCATCCCTATTGATCTCATAAATTTGATGTTGGGTCAGGTAAGTACTGTTCTCAAGCTCAAATCCTACTTTTCCTGTTTTTTCAAGCAACTCGTAGTCTTCACAAGAAAAAACCTTGGAAATCTCTTTATGCATACGTTTTTGAAGCGCTGTGCTAAGGTTGAGGTCTAGTGCCAACTGAATGGAAACCAACAAGGAAAACAAAAAAGAGGTAACGCTGTAAATCATAACTTAATACAAAACTATGAGAGTCTTTTGGAAAAAACAAGCTTATTTAGATTTAATTTAATTAACAATAAGTGTTAAAACCAAACCCCTACCCCTGCATTGTATTGCCCTTTGCTATCCCCCTCCAATGCGGTAGACTTAGATTGATAATCCAACTTAAAAACGACTCCCGGAGCCAGGTGATAAGACAAGCCAGTGGTGACTTCTTGACGGTGAAAGGCAGGATTTTTCAACACATTATCAGGAACGGCTGCATGGGTGTCAAAATCTTCGTAACGCACAAAAGCAAACAGCCGCTGGCGATGGCTGATGGGGAATACATTGTAGGCTCCCTCGATATAAAAACCCGTCATACGCTTCCCCAAATCTCTGCCGCTAAAACGATTGTAGGAAGAGGCATCGCTCAGGGTGCTGAAGATGTATTGTCCCCGGGCCGTAAACTTTCTGTAACTGTAGCGGGCATCCAAGCCCAACATAGCAATCCCTACAGTACTTCCCGCACTACTGACCACTTCGTCCACTGCTTGGGTTTTTCCAAAATAACTCGATACCCCCAACCGCAAACCATTGATGCCATAAAAATCTGCTTTCAAAGACAGATTGGGCGTGCTGAAAACCGACTCTGCCCCTTTCTGACGCCCCGATCTCAATCCATTAGATCCTTTGATCAAACCCTGTGTTCCATCGTGAGACAAAAACCCATTGAATAGGTAGGCTTGGTATCGAAGGGAAAGGGCATCGGATCGACCGGCGAGACCGATTCCAATTTCACGCCAGGTAGTGGGAACCAACTTGTTGTCCATAGACGGACGCTCCACGCCATTGAAAGTCGTGGGTTCGTGATATTCGTTGATGATTCCCATGGGCACCAACATCAAACCCGCTCGGATATTCAGGGAGTTGTTGATCGCATAATTCACAAAGGCCTGTTCAATATAAACCTCCTTTACATGCTCGTACTCGACTTCGGTTACAAACTGTGTACGGTCGTCAAATTTGTATCCAAAAAGCAAAATCAAGCGTTGTACATCGATCTCCCCATTGGCAGACTGTGGTTGGTTGTACAAAATCTCAGCATAACCTCCAAAGGTCATTCCATTGGGAACGGCCTCCAAATTTTGTAATATCCGCTGATATCCGTTGATTTGAAGCAAATTTTGCCGGCCGTAATAAGACAAACTATCGGATCGTTGTTGGGCATTGACAAAAGTAGAGATTGAGAGTAAAAATGTAAGAATGAGGTGTTTTTTGTGCATTTAATTTTTATTTAGATTTATTATAAATAGAATGCAATATTAAATCATTTTTACAAGAAAAAAAAAGAATAAGATTTCTTTTTAGCAGCATAAGCAAAAAGGATTAAGGTGGAGGAAAGAAAGGCTACAAAAGAAGGATTAATCCGTAAATTTGTAAAAAAAGAAATGATGATCGAACGACTGAAAGAAGCATTAGAACCCCTCAAAAAAGAATTAACACAACACCCTCTCTACGAAAACATTGACACCATAGAGTGTTTAAAAACCTTTATGGAATACCATGTCTATGCCGTTTGGGATTTTATGTCACTGGTCAAAAAATTACAAATCGACTTGACTTCCACCAACCTCCCCTGGGTTCCGCCCAAAAACAATTCTGCTGCCCGCTTTATCAATGAAATCGTTTGGGGAGAAGAAACCGACCTCGATGAAAATGGAACCGCAGTGAGTCACTTCGAAATGTATATCAACGCCATGCAACAGATCAATGCCAACACCCTTGGCATAGAAGAAACTCTGGAAGATCTTCAACTTGGCCGGCCTATTCTGGAGATCATAGTAGATAAGAAATTGCCCCAAGCCGTTTCCGACTTCTTGCGTTTTACCTTCCAGACCATCGAAGAAGGAAAAACCCATAAAATTGCTGCTGTTTTTACTTTTGGTCGTGAGGACTTGATCCCCGACATGTTCCTTTCCATGATTAAAAAAATGAATCGTGAGCAAGAACAGAATTTTAGCCAAATAATTTATTACTTTGAAAGACATATCGAAGTGGATGGAGACACCCATGGACCTTTGGCCGAAAAAATGATCAACACCTTGTGCGGGGAGGATCCTGCCAAGTGGAACGAAGCGTTGAACGCTGCCAGAGAGGCACTTAAATTTCGTCTTGCCCTTTGGGAAGCCATCAACAGTAGAATTGTCCAACAAAAAACGCTAATATCATGAAAAAACTATTGCTTTCCTGTACATTGTTCCTTTCGTTGGGAACCTTGTTTTCCCAAAACAAAACCGTTACCGATTTTGCAAACACTATCACCGCCCAAGAACTCAAGGAACACCTCTATGTGTATGCATCCGATTATTTTGGAGGACGAGAAACCGGAACCAAAGGCCAAAAGATTGCCGTAGACTTTTTGAGAGACTACTACATCCGTCAAAACATCCCTTCAGCCCAAGGAAGCGAGCATTATTTTCAGAAAATGCGGCTCAAAATAAAAGAAAACTGGGTAGATACCGAAAATGTCGCCGCCATCATCGAGGGAAGCGAATTTCCCGACGAGTATATTGTCGTTTCGGCACATTTAGATCACATCGGAACCCACAACGGCCTCATTAACAATGGGGCAGATGACGATGGCTCCGGAACCGTTGCCGTCATGGAGATTGCCGAAGCATTTAAAACCGCCGCCAACTCGGGAATGTCCCCAAAAAGATCCATTCTTTTTCTCCACGTCAGTGGAGAAGAAAAAGGACTGTTGGGATCCAAATATTATGCCGACAACCCCCTCTACCCCCTAGCGCAAACTGTTGCTAACCTGAACATCGATATGATTGGAAGGCTAGATCCCAAAAGAGAAGACAAAGACCCCAATTACATATACCTCATCGGTGCTGATAAACTCAGCCAAGAATTGCACGATATCTCCGAAGCCACCAACCAAAAATACACCCAGCTCAAACTCGACTATACCTTCAACGATGAAAACGATCCCAACCGCTTCTATTTCAGGAGCGATCATTACAATTTTGCCAAAAACAACATTCCCGTCATTTTTTACTTCAACGGTACCCACGAAGACTATCACCAGCCCGGAGATACTCCAGACAAAATCAATTACCCCATCCTCCAAAAGCGAACACAACTTATTTTTTACACCCTTTGGGAATTGGCCAACCGAGAAAAAAGGATACAACTCAATCAGTAATAATCAACCATCCATGAAGAATTTATTTTTATCCTTTGTACTCATCTTAATCAGTTCATTTTCTTTTGCTCAGGACACAACTACCGGATCAGGCCAATACGTTGACAAAAAAGTTTTGGACAATCCAATCAAAAGATTTTCTATCGGCATCAAGGTCGGCGCACCCAATATCCTCTCCGGCGGAGTCCAATACACGCTACCCATTTTAAACAATCATTTTGCCCCCTACTTCGATTATTCCGGTTATGCCCTCAAAACCAGCGATGTAGATAGTGACATGAAGTTTTTAGAATACGGGGCCACCTACTACTTCAATCAAAGTGGAAAAGGATTCTATTTGGGTTTGGGAATTTCACAACTCAATGTAAAAGCCAACTACAAAGACATTTCATTGGACATGAGACGTAGCGGATCGGGGAAAACCGAAATCGATTTAAACACCACCAACCTCAAACTGGGAGTAAAAACAGGGGGAAGAGTTTATTTTAGAATAGAAATGGGTTATGGCATAGGCAATCTGCCTCAATCGGTCACCTTTGTAGCTACCGACAACAGCAATCCTTTCTATACCGAAACCACTACCGAGGAAATTCCCTCCATACCCGGGGTTTCAGAGAATGGCATGATCATCGGAAACATCGGCCTAGGAGTGTCGTTTTAGAATTTTACTATGGGGAAAGAATCAAAAAAAGGGTTGCTTTGGCAACCCTTTTTTATGGGGTGGAAGACCGGTTTCGAACCGGCGACCTCTAGAACCACAATCTAGCGCTCTAACCAGCTGAGCTACAACCACC
>CAZGUB010000042.1:0-9932 GCA_964528935.1 uncultured Flavobacteriaceae bacterium
GAATTCCTTAAAATACGTTCTAAAAACGGAAATGGTACAAAAACCAATCAAAAATACCGGAACAAGAGAAATAACGGTCGTAAAAGATATTAACTTACTGCTTTTATGGGAAGTTTTCAAATTGAAGGTGGACATCGACTGAAAGGGGAGATCATTCCTCAAGGAGCCAAAAATGAGGCCCTACAAATTCTCTGTGCTGTATTGCTTACCGAAGAAACGGTCACCATTTCCAACCTCCCCAATATTGTGGATGTGAACAAACTTATCTCTTTGCTTCAAGAGATGGGGGTGAAAGTGAACGCGATTGCCAAGGGAACCTATACTTTCAAAGCCGATGCAGTAAATGTAGAATTTCTTGAAACTACGGCCTATAAAACCCATGCCAAACAGCTCAGAGGATCGGTGATGCTGGTGGGGCCCATGCTGGCCAAGTATGGTAAAGGCTCTATACCCCGCCCGGGAGGAGACAAAATCGGCAGGCGACGACTGGATACCCATTTTGAAGGACTCAAGCTTTTGGGGGCCCATTTTCAGTACTATAAAGAAGATTATTTCTATACCGTAAGTACTGACCAACTGATCGGACAACGAATTTTACTGGAAGAGGCCTCTGTCACGGGAACCGCCAATATTGTTATGTCAGCCGTTTTGGCCAAAGGAACTACGGTCATTTACAATGCTGCTTGCGAACCTTATTTACAGCAATTGTGTAAAATGTTGAATCGGATGGGAGCCAAGATTTCCGGAATAGGATCCAATCTATTGACCATAGAGGGCGTAACAACCCTCTCGGGAACAAAACACCGGTTGCTCCCCGATATGGTAGAAATTGGAAGTTGGATAGGGCTGGCGGCCATGACAAAAAGTCAAATTACGATCAAAAATGTAAGTTGGGACGACCTGGGTCAAATTCCTCAAGTCTTTGCAAAATTGGGAATTAATATGGAGAGAAAAGAGGATGATATCTATATCCCTGCCCACAAAAATGGGTATGAAATACAGAGCTATATAGATGGATCCATTTTGACTGTTACCGATGCTCCTTGGCCCGGTTTTACACCCGATCTGCTGAGTATTGTATTGGTGGTGGCCACCCAAGCGAGAGGCAGTGTGCTGATCCATCAAAAAATGTTCGAAAGCCGATTGTTTTTTGTCGATAAACTGATAGATATGGGAGCCAAAATCATTTTATGTGATCCCCACAGGGCCACGGTAATCGGTCACGATTTCAAATCCCAATTGAAAGCCACCGTAATGACTTCCCCCGATATCCGTGCTGGAATTTCATTGCTCATAGCTGCACTATCAGCAAAAGGCACCAGCATAATTCACAATATTGATCAGATCGATCGCGGTTACGAAGACATCGAAAATCGCCTGAGGGCTATTGGTGCTGTGATAAAAAGAATTCCCACCTGACCATTTCTATGAAGCCCCCATTTCTATTCTTTTTATTGTTTTCAGTGTGCCTTCAGAGTCAAGTGATTGTGGGAAAAGTCGTTGATTCTGCTACCGGAGCACTCCTTCCCTACGTAAATATTGGTGTTTTAAATAAGAATTTGGGAACAGTTTCTGATATCAATGGAACATTCTTTTTAGAACTCAATCAAAGTTTGTTGCGTGACACCCTGCGTTTCTCGATGATTGGTTTTGCCCATCAAGATTTTGTGGTTGAGAAATATTTGAACCAAGATGTGACCGAGAGAACCATTGAGATGGAGGAAAAAAACACCCTGTTGGACGAAGTGACTGTGGTGCGTAAAAAGAACAAAAAATACAAAAGGAAGGTTTTAGGCAACAAAACCCAATCCAAGATTTTGGTCGGTGGATTTACTTCCAATGATCTCGGAAATGAAATTGGCATTATTTGTAGGATTAGAAAAAGTCCCAGTTTTTTGGAAACATTCAATATTTCGATCGCCAAAAACACCTATGGTAGTATCAAATTTCGACTGAATTTTTACAAGCTGAGTGATGGCCTTCCTCAAGAAAATTTGTTGGAAGAGATGATCATAGTAGAAAGCGATATAGAGTTGGGAGTAGTCTCTGTAGACCTGAGACCCTATGATATTGTGATGGAGGATGATTTTTTGGTCGCTATCGAATGGATTGAAGATCTGGGCTTGGGAGAGCTCTTGTTTTCGGCCGGTTTTTTTGGATCCAATTTATATGCAAAAGAAACCAGTCAAGGGAATTGGATACAAATAGGGGTTGCGGCTTTTGGAATGAACGTCGAGGTAGTGTATTGAACTCAAAATTTCCTTTCTTTTACTTTTTGTTCAGCAGTACTGATAATTTCCCACAATTTTTCAACGTCTAGATCGGCCAAACTTTTAAAGCAAATACATCCCACTCCTTTTTTTATTTTCCCCAGTTTTTTCAGATTCAAATGCATTAATTTGCACATGAAGTAGACGGTTATGTGTTTTTTTCTAGGGGAGAAGCCTACCAAAAACCACTCACCATGACGTTTGGTTTTGTATTGGTAGTGGAATTTTCCAAAACCCACAATGGTTTTCCCCCATATTTTTGGTTGTTATTTTGTAATACGATGCATGATATCCTGCAATTCCCATGCGTCGGATTTTTGGGTCGGGTGATGAATGCTGTCGAGAAAAATGGCGACAGCGTGATGGGCAGGTATGATATTGTTTTGGGGCATACTATAAATTCCTATCAAATTACAAAATTTATCTTTTAGATATTTTGTTTTGGCTGATGTTCTTTTGCAAACTACACCTGAATCGAATGACCTCTTGTTTTCTTTGTTTGAGGTGTTTGGTTTTTCGGCCTTGTACCCGAGCGCGCCACATTCTAAAACTTTTTGATTTAATCGTTCTGCGCATTAGTTGAATGACTTCTTCTTCTCTGAGTCCAAATTGAATTGCTATGGCCTCAAACGGTGTGCGATCTTCCCAAGCCATTTCTACAATTCGATCGATTTGATCAGCTGATAAATCAATTTTCTTTCTCATAGAGTTTGGGATGGAGTGTGGAGGCGGATTATGTTTTCTAGTAAATCAGTATACATCGGGATTCTGAATGATGGACAAAGCCCTATTTTTGATTTCTTCTCTTTCTAGGGGGGGGATTTTTTCCAGTAATCGAAGCATCATGGACATACGATTATTTTTGAAGAAATACTGCTTTTTTTCCTCCAAAAAGTTCCAGTATAAGCTGTTGAAAGGACATGCATTTTCTCCTGTTCTTTGGTTGCGATCATACTTGCACTCCTCGCAATAGTTACTCATTTTATGGATATAGGCACCTGAGGAGACGTAGGGCTTGGTGGCTAAAATGCCTCCATCGGCCCATTGACTCATACCACGAGTATTGGGCAGTTGTACCCATTCGATGGCATCGGCATAAATGCCCAGATACCAACGATCTACCTCATCGGGATGACATTGGCACAGCAGTGCAAAATTTCCGGTTATCATCAATCTTTGTATGTGGTGGGCATAGGCAGTTACTAAACTGTCTCCTATGCTATGCTTCAAACAGTTCATTTTTGTTTTTCCAGTCCAGAAAAAATTGGGGAGCTTGTTGTAGTTTTCCAGTTGGTTTAAGGTTTTGTATTTGGGCATTTCTTTCCAGTAAATGCCACGCATATATTCCCTCCATCCCAAAATTTGTCGGACAAAACCTTCGACTTGGGATAGGCTTATGGTTTTTGAATTTTTATTGTATTGATTTATGACGGCATTGATAACCTCCAAAGGGTGAAGCATTTTGGTATTTAGGGCAAAGGAGATTCTAGAATGAAAAAGGTTGCGCTCTTTGGTGTGCATCGCATCTTGAAAATCACCAAAATGCTCTAAAAGGTGTTGGCAGAAATAGTCGAGTTGATCTAGGGCATCTTTTCGATTTGTGGGAAAAATAAAATTGTTCAGATCGAAACTGCCTATGGTCGGAATACCTGATGCGACGATGGTGTCGTAAACTTCTTGGATTCCTTTGTTATCAAATCGAAAGGGAGGGGGAATGGGGAGGTCTCCTTTCCATTTATTGCGATTGTTTTTGTCAAAATTCCATTGTCCCCCTTTGGGTTGCTCTTGCTCCATCAATAGGTTGTATTTTTTTCGCATATGGCGGTAAAAATATTCCATGATGAATTGCTTTTTACCTTCAAAAAAAGTAGCGAGGGTATCCCGTTGGGTCAGGAAATGTTCAGTGTCAAAAACTTCAGAGGGAATGTGTATGGATTTACAGATCGATATTAGTTGTTGATCCAAACGATATTCGTCGGGTAGCTGGTATTCAAATTTTGTAAAGTTTTTTTCTTGTATGAGATTGGAGATATTTTCCGTTAGAGATTTTTTGGCTTCACGGCTTTCGATGTCAAAATAGAGAACACGATGTCCCGCTTGTTTTAACTGTTTGGCAAATGACCTCATGGCCCTTAAAAAGGCAGTAATTTTTTGGATGTGATTTAGGGTGTATTTTGCTTCTTGGTAGAGTTCGAACATCACGTATACCGTATCTGGATCTTTACTATTGAACCAAGAGTGTTGATTATTTAATTGATCGCCCAGCAGAAGTCTTAGTCTCATTAGAAAAGGGATTTTTGTAACCAAAGGTTTTGAAATTTGCCATTGGCATCGTATTGCTGGGCTTGCCAGCGAACATCAAATTTTCGATCTCTTGGATCGTTGCCCACCCCAGAAACATACATCCAATTGCCATAGTTGCTGTGTACATCGTAATCGAGGAGCATGGACTCAAAATAGGCCGCTCCCATGCGCCAGTCCATTGTAAGCTCTTTGGCAAAGTAACTGGCTACATTTTGCCGCCCCCTGTTGCTCATCCAGCCAGTTTGACGAAGTTCGATCATGTTGGCGTTCACAAAGGCTTCTTGGGTCTGTCCGTTTTTCCAGCGATCGAACAATGCTTTGTCTTGTTTCCACTGATAGTTTTTCTCAAGAATACCCCCTATTTTAAAAATCTTATTGCCGTGTTTCAGAGAAATATATTTGAAAAAGTCCCTCCAAATGAGCTCAAAAATTAACCAATAGGTCGATTGGTTTTTTTGAATTTCTCTTTCATAACGCTTTATTTCCCAATAGATCATTCTGGGGGAGAGTGAGCCATTGGCCAACCAGGGGGAAAACTTGGAGCTGTAATCCGTTCCAACCAAGCCGTTCCGGGTATTTTTGTAATAGGATAATTTTTGAGTGTTCCAGAAATAGTGATTCATTCGGTCCCTACCTGCTGCGGAACCTCCTTTAAAAGGAAAGGCAGTTTTGCGTTCTTGCTCGAATTCTTCCAAACCTAGGGCCGATAAGCTTGGAATGGGAGTCTTGAAATCCATCCAATTTTCTTCAGCCAGGGGCTGCGGGGATGGGACTAGGGGAGCTACGGCCATTTGTTTTTCGCATAGTTTGCGAAAATGACCAAAGACCATGGGGGTTTCTTCAAGGGAAAAGGGCAGATCTTTAGGATGAAATAACATTTGGTCGTAATTTTTTTCCCATTCTAACTTTTCTTTAATGACTTTTGCGACCTGCTTTTCCTGATCCACCTCTTCTTGGGTCCATTCGTTTTGTAGGTAGATTTTCTTTACACTGTATTGGTCAACGAGTAGGGGGATCGTATGCTCGGGGGATTTTAGATCGACATAGAGGGGGATGTTTAATTTTTTTAGGGCGGTTTGAAGGTCTTCCACACTTTGCAGGGTGAAGCGGGCTCTGTACTTTTCGATTTTTTTGAACCCCCATGGTGTGGACTGATACTGCTGAGGAGAAAATGAATAATAGGCGATCACTCTTTTTTTTTTCAAAAGGGCCTGCTGTAATCCTCTGTGATCCAAAACCCTGAGGTCATTGCGGAACCACAACAAAATTGTATCTAATTTTTCTGACATTTTTTACTGCAATATTTTACTTGTTCCCAGCTCTTTTCCCACTTTTTTCTCCAAAAAAAAGGGCGTTGGCATTTTTTGCAAATTTTGTAAGGCAGATGTTCTTTTTTTACACCTTTCATTCCCTGTTGAGTGCCGCTTTGTAGGTTGCCAAACAGCGTTCTCTGGCCAATTTGTGTTCTAAGATCGGAAAGGGGTAAGTGGGGGCGTTCAGGTCTTTAACCCAATTTTTGATATAGGTGAGGTTGTTGTCAAATTTTTGGATTTGTTGGTGGGGGTTGAAAATCCTGAAGTAGGGAGCCGCATCGACACCACTCCCGGCAGCCCACTGCCAGTTGCCCACATTGCTGGCCATCTCGTAGTCAAAAAGCTTTTGGGCAAAGTAGGCCTCGCCCCATCGCCAATCTACCAGCAGGTGTTTGCAAAGAAAACTGGCGGTAAGCATCCGCACTCGGTTGTGCATGAATCCAGTTTTGTTGAGTTGTCTCATTCCGGCATCGACCAGAGGGTAACCGGTCATTCCGTTACACCAACGATCAAATTCTTCCTCATTGTTTCGCCACTTGATGCGGTCGTATTGTTGTTTGAAACTCTTCTGGGAAGTGTGTGGAAAGTGCCACAAAATCTGCATGAAAAATTCTCGCCAGATGAGTTCTTTGAGAAATGTTGGGTTTTTTCTTTCAGCACTCCTAGAAACTATGGTTCTGATGCTTTGGGTGCCAAATCTGAGGTGCACGCCCAGACGAGAAGTACTGTCCTGTGCAGGGTTGTTTCGGGTGGCTTCGTACTGGTCAATCAGCTCATTATCGAATTTTGGGTCTTGGGGTTGAAGCGTTGATTTTTTAAATCCCATTTCTTGTAGGGTGACTTGCGGAAGCCGCTCATCGCTAAAGAGATTGTCTAAATGGTTTTCCGAAGGGTAATGGGTGACACCTTCTGCCTCAAATTTTTGCATCCATTTTCGTGAATAGGGTGTGTACACTACATAGGGCTTGCCATCGTCTTTGGTTACCTCATTTTTTTCAAAAATCACCTGATCTTTGTACGTCTTGAATATAATTCCCTCTGCACTTAACATTTTTTTGATGTCCGCATCTCGCTGGGACGCATAGGGTTCGTAATCGTGATTGGTATAGACTTGATCTATGGGAAAATCCTTGATGATCTTCTTAAAAACAGCCTTGGGAGTGCCCCGATAAGTCGCAATCGAGCATCTGTTCCTCTTCATAGCACTATTGATGCCACCCAAGGCGTTTTCTATAAAGGTCAATCTGGGATCATCTTTCGTTAACTTATCAATGATGTTTGTATCGTAGATGAAAATTGGGATGACCTTGTTGTTATCATTCAATGCTTCAAAAAATCCTCTATTGTCATGGAGTCTCAGATCTCTTCTAAACCAGAAAATATTGAATTTTTCCAATGCATTAATTTTTTATACTTCCTATTCCTCCATCAACGGTTATAGTTTGTGCTGTTATCCAACTGCTATCGTCGCTAAGTAAAAACCGTGTCATTTTTGCAATATCATCGGGTTGGCCAAACCTTTGAAGCGGATGCCTGGCGGCAGCGTTGCTTTTTTTGGCGTCATTGCTCAGAAATTTTTCTGCCAAAGGGGTGTCGATCAACGACGGGGCTATAGTATTGCATCTTACTTTTGGGGCCAGTTCTGCAGCTAGCGAACGAGAAAGCCCTTCCAAGGCACCTTTGGCGGCGGCTACCGAGCTGTGAAAAGGCATTCCGGTTTGAACCGCTACAGTACTAAAAAATACAACACTAGATGGTGCTTCGCCCTTTTGTAAACGGTTTAATACCGCTTGAAGGCTTTTGACGGCTCCCAAAACGTTGATTTGAAAGTCGTCCAGAAAAACTTCTGGTTTGAGACCCTTGAACGGCCTTAGATTAATGGTTCCCGGACAATAAACCATTCCGTTTAGGGTCTCTGGAAGGGAAGAGGTATCCAAAGGATCTCCCATTACATCATGGGTTATATGATGAACGCCCAAGTCTTCTAAAGGATTTTGAGAACGGCTAGCTACATAGAGGTTGTAGTCATCTTTCAATGCTTTGACTAACGCTAAACCTATTCCTGAACTACCACCAATAATCAATATATTCTTTTTCATCTGTTTAAAATTATGTAGATTGATGGCAATGAGATTTTAATCATGTCGATGATTGGTCTTAACCCTGTTAAATGCTCCTTATGGGCTTTCATATTATTTTTTGTAAGTTCCAAATAACTCGATTAACTTCTTTTGACGATAATCAAAGATCTCTTGGAGTTTGGGTTTCACAAGAAAAGGATGAACCATCTGACCCAACATGCCCATGGGTAATTTGTAGTCGATGATGTCTTCCATTTCTGTGCCTTGGTCTATGGGTCTGATAAAATGTTTGTGGTGCCACAGGGCATAGGGACCAAAACGTTGTTCATCAACAAAATATTCTCCCGTTTTGACATGGGTGATTTCTGTTAACCATTGTGAACGAATTCCCAATACAGGGGTTACGATGTATTTGATGATTTGCCCGGGATACATTAATCGTTCGTCTCCGCACAGAATTTCAAAACCCATATAATCGGGAGTGATGGTCTTGAGGTTTTTGGGGTCGCTCAGAAAAGCCCAAGCCTCATCGGGGGAAATCGGTAAATTTTGAATTTTTTGGAGACGATATATTTTCATAACAACCCCGTAAAAGTACAAATTGTCTAACGATTATTTTTAAATATTAAACAAAAATACCAACAATTTATTTACAATAGGGATTCGTCACAATATTTTATAATTTTATAAAAAATCATATCATGAAAAAAACTTACTTAATATTGCTCTTTAATTTTTTGTTTATCAGTGCCTATGCACAGGTAGAAGCTCCTCAACCCAGTCCCAAAGGGACACTTGCCCAGGTGGTTGGACTGACAACGGTCTCGGTCGATTACTCAAGACCCTCTGCCCGCGGAAGAAAAATAATGGGTGGACTCGTTCGATACGGAGATCTATGGAGAACCGGTGCCAACCTCAATACCACAGTTTCCTTTTCCGATGATGTCAATGTTGGAGGAAAAGATTTGCCTGCCGGAAAATACGGTCTCTACTCCCGCCCCCAAGCCGATCAATGGGAAATATATTTTTATAAAAAAAACAATATCGGTGGTATTCCTAAAGATTGGGAGGAGGATCAAGTGGCGTTGACAATTGCTGTTCCTGCCCAATATTTTCAGCCCATGGTAGAAACTTTTACCATTTTATTCTCTGACCTCAATAGCAATGGGGCACTCCTTAATCTGATTTGGGAACACACTTTGGTTTCCATTCCTATAGAAGTACCCACCCGATCCAAAACCTTGGCCAGTATTCAGAAAACCCTTTCCGCATCTCCCAAGGCAGGGGATTATTTCCAAGCGGCGGTCTATTATTTACAAGAAAAAATGGATCTGGAGACGGAACAGGTGTGGATGGAAAAAGCCCTTGAGATGAACCCATCTCCTGCCTACTGGATGTATCGTCAATACGCATTGATCTTAAACGAACGCAACAACAAGGAAGGGGCATTAAAAGCGGCCAAGCGTTCTTTGGAGTTGGCTGAAAAAGCCGGAAATAAAGATCATGTCATTATGAATCGGGCCTCCATTTCGGAATGGAGCCAATAGCAGATTTATTTTTTTTGAAAGATTTGAAAAACAGCGGCTATCCATACGGTCAACAGTGCACCAATGGCATTGAGCCAAAGAAAGCCCACCCATTCTTGGCTGTAGACATACAAAACGATGGCTTCGGATAGCAGTGCCGCCCAAAAAACGGCATTGCTTTTGACGAATTTGAAAAATATAGCGATTAAGAAAATCCCCAAGATAGTTCCGTAAAAGAGGGAGCCAATGATATTGACCAATTGAATGAGATTTTCAAAAAGGTTGCCCACCAAAGCAAAAGCGATGGCAGCGATCCCCCAAAGTAGGGTAAAGGCCTTACCGGCCCATACATAGTGTTGTTCGCGGGCATTGCCCATGAAACGTTTGTATAGGTCCACCACAGTGGTAGCAGATAAGGCATTGATCTCCGAGGCCGAG
>CAZGUB010000043.1:0-9924 GCA_964528935.1 uncultured Flavobacteriaceae bacterium
TAGTATGCTTCGAAAGTCCCATGGGAGGTGAAAAAACCACCCTCATTACTGCACTATGTAAAAAATGGAAGGTAACGGATTCGATTTCCAGCCCCACCTTTTCCATTGTGAATCAATACAATAGCCCCAGCAAAGGCATGATCCATCACTTTGACTTTTACCGACTCAAAAGCCCAGAAGAAGCACTCGATATTGGAGTTGAAGAATATTTGGACTCCGGCGACCTTTGCCTGATCGAGTGGAGCTCCAGGATCCGGAGTTTACTTCCCACCAATCCTTTCAAAATCATCATCGACATTGTCAACGACCGGTCGAGAATCATTCAAATAACAGATAAATGAAATTACTGCATAGGCTGGGGTATTATTTGTTTGGTCTGTCATTGGGCTTGGTGTTTTTGGCCCTTGTTTTTAAAGGCAAAAAAACGAGCTGTAATTACGGTCCAAACGACCGAGTAATCCACAACATCAGCAATAAAGCTTGGGAAAACACATTGAAGAATAACAGCGCATTTGATTCGATTGCATTTATCCATTTTCTAAAAAAAGCCCAGGTAGATTTTAACAAAAGTAACACCCAAAAAGACAGCTGTAAAACTTACTTCATCAATGGATATTGGAAGGAAAAACCCGTTACCATCGAAATTGAAAACTGCAAAAAAACTGCGAGATTACTTCAGATTGTCGACCAGATAGAGTGAGCCAAAAGACTGGATATAAAACTAATGTTATACTTTTGCATGGGTCAAATTCGTCAAAAGCCAAAGTAACCCCATCGGCACTTGCTCCGATGAATCTTTGATCCACTAGACACCACAGAATGAAAAAAGAATTGAATACGATTTCAGGTAACGGTTACAAAGTTTTGTTTTCGGAAACTAGTTATGACAAACTCCGGGTTTTGTTAGATCACCATTCCTATTCTTCTGTTTTTATCTTGGCAGATCACAATACCGCAAAACATTGTTTACCGCTGTTTTTGGCCTCCATGAGTACTTTGGGCGATTGTCCTGTACTGCAGATTCCTGCGGGCGAATCTCACAAGCACCTGCAGAGCTGCACCATCGTTTGGCAACAACTTTCGGATTTGGGAGCAGATCGAAAAAGTCTGCTAATCAATCTGGGCGGCGGGGTGGTTACCGATTTAGGTGGTTTTGTTGCTGCTACTTTCAAGCGTGGCATTGATTTTGTCAACGTCCCCACCACCCTCCTCTCTATGGTAGATGCATCAATCGGTGGAAAAACGGGAGTGGACCTTGCAGGATTGAAAAATCAGATTGGCGTGATCACCCACCCCAAAATGGTATTGGTCGACGCCCGATACCTCGACACCTTGCCCGAAAATGAATACAAAAGTGGTTATGCCGAAATGCTAAAACACGGCATCATTCGCGATGCAGCCTACTTTGAGCTGCTTTCTGAATTTAAAAACCGTAAATCCAAAGATTTGGAATCATACATTCACCATTCCGTATCCATCAAAAATGCCGTGGTAACTGAAGATATGTACGAATCCAACCTGAGGAAAATTCTTAATTTTGGGCACACCCTGGGTCACGCCATAGAAACCCATTTCTTGAGTCACCCTACCCAACCCTCACTGCTCCACGGTGAGGCCATTGCTGTAGGAATGATTTTAGAAGCCCATTTGGCCACACAACTGTGCGGATTCTCTATGGAAAATGCTCAAAAAATCAAAAGCGTTTTTCTGGATATTTTCCCAAAGGTTGCCTTGACCAACGAGGATAAAGAAGCGATTTTACAGCTCTTGAAATTTGATAAAAAAAACAGCCATGGGAAAGTCAAATTCGTCCTGCTTCAGGAATTGGGCGTTGCTGCTATCGACATTGAAGTAGCCTCTGAATATTTCGAAGAAAGCTTTGCTTTTTATCTCAAAAATTAGGCCGAATTCCTACTGGCGTTGATGTTACCAAACATGGAACGGGTAATCATTTTCTCGTACAATTTTACTTGCTCTTCGCTCAAATTCCCACTTTTTTTGACATGTAGAATTGTCATCAGCGCAGACTGTTGAATGGTGAGCAAGGGTTGTACAATTTCTTCTCTAATTTTGATCGAAGCCTTACCGGCAGGTTCATTTTCCATCAACTCTTCAAAACCGGTTAGGGCCAAGATCATTTTTTTGGTAAGGCGGTACTCCTCGTAAATTAAGGTCCAAAATTCACCAAATTGACTATCGTATTGCATATAGGCCGTCAGCGCAAAGAAAGACTTGGTCAAACTCATCATGCTGTTGGCGATCAGTGTACGGAAAAAAGACGATCTGAAGTAGAGTTGTTTTACCTTTTCGAACTGCTGTTTGTCTTCGAAGTGTTTCAAAGCTGTTCCAACTCCAAAAAATCCGGGTACATTTTGTTTGGATTGGCTCCAACTCCCAACAAAAGGTATGGCTCTAAGGTCTGAAAAATCAAGTTTTTTCGAGGTTCCACGCTTGGAAGGACGACTGCCGATATTGGCTTTGGCATAATATTTTAGGGTAGTCATTTCTTCCAAATAGGACAAAAACTGTGGATGAGCCTTGAAATTCTGATAAGCTTTATGGCTTACTTCTGCCAGTTGGTTCATGGTCTTACGGTCATCATCGGACAGGACATTGCGCTCAGAATTGAACACTTGATTCTGAATTCCCGAGCTGAGCAATTGTTCTAAATTGTACTGACAAGAATCGTTGGTCCCAAAATTGGAACTGATGGTCTGCCCTTGGACAGTCAATTGAATATCGTCGGCCTGAATCTTTTTTCCCATCGAGGCGTAAAACTCGTGGGTGTTTCCACCTCCTCTTGCCGGAGGACCTCCCCTGCCATCAAAAAAGGCGATTTTGATGCCGTATTTTAAGGACAAAGCCGTGAGATCTTCTTTGGCTTTAAAAATACTCCAATTGGCCATAAAATATCCACCATCTTTGGTACCATCAGAAAAGCCCAACATCACCGTTTGTTTGTCTCCCCTTGCGGACAAGTGCTTTCGGTATTCTTCGTTTTCATAAAGGGTTTTCATTATTTCCTCACAAACCTTCAAAGCGGGAATGGTTTCAAACAAGGGGATTATGTCCACAGAAGGTTTTTCCCAATCGCCAATTCTGTGAAGAGCAAAGAGCTCCAAAATATTTTCGATGGTCTGGCAATTACTAATAATGTACCGGTTACACCCTCGCTCGCCGTAACGTTTTTGTATGGTGAGCATCACACGAATACTTTCCAAGGTTTCCTGGGTGATGGTGTTTTTGAACAAATGAGATGGGACATCGCCTTTGATGGTAGTCAGAACTTTGTGTCTTTGAGAAGCCTTCAATTGATCAAAATTTTTGGGCAAGCCATCCACGTATTTGTCTATTTTGGGATAGGAGAATATTTCGTCAAAAACCTGTTTGTGAATTCTGGAATCTTGACGAATGTCGAGGCTAGCAAAATGAAAACCGAAAATTTTCACTTTGTGTTTCAAGTCCAAAATCTGTGATTCGTATAATCCATCGGCTTGATTAACAATGATTTGGTGAATTTCATCCAGTTCATTTTCGAAATACGCCAAGCTGAAATATTCGGGCCGATCCGAAGTGAACAAGGCCGCATAAAGATCCTTTTCCAATCGGTCTAGCCTTTCTTCCAAATCATTGAAAGTCAGGCTTCGCTTCAATCGTCTCAGCTCTCTGTAGTAGTTCCTTAAAATGGAAAAATTAAGTCTTTCGGCAGTTTTGAGGGTAATCTCGGGGGTCACATAGGGGTTTCCGTCTCGATCTCCTCCCGGCCAAAATCCAAAATCAAAAATGGAATTTTCAAATTCCCTTTTGTTAAAAACCTCTCTCTTTATGTAGGTGTAAATGGTACTGGCCGAATAGTAAAATACATTTTCCAAGTACCAGATCAGGCTAATGGCTTCTTCATAGGGTGAAGGTTTTGTTTTTTGATAAAACTTTGTTTTTCCCAATTGGGTAAGCAAGAGCTTTACCTTTTCGAGTTTCCCGGTGTCAATCGCTTTGGACAAGTCGTTGATGATTCCCAATACACTGCCAGGATAAAACTGGGTGGGATGGGCCGTAAGGACAATTCTGACTTTGAAACGATTCAGGTAATCCATGAGCTCTCCGATTTTTTGCTGGTCGGTAGCTTCTTCTTTGATGTGTCGCAGGGTGCCCCTGCCGTGCATATTATTTACAAAACCAAAAGCTGCATCTTCTATGGCATCAAAAAGAACAACTTGACGTTCTATGTATTGAATAAATCTAAAAAGCAGATCTATCTGCTCCTTCTCGCCATATTCGGGCAGATACCTTCTAAAAAAGGTGGCGGTAATCTCTTGCGGATCCATCTTTTGGTCATAGCCTGTTTTACAATGATCTGCAAACAGTGGGATCAATACAGAGGTATTCCGAATGGTATCAAAAGGAAGGGTAAGAAAAAGGCTATTGTAAATTTGAAATCTTGAAAGTACACTTTCGTTAAATCTTTCAATTTTGGGTTTTCGGGCCATTTTAGGAGAGGGGTATGGTAGGTTTATAATTCATTAAAAATTCTATGCATTAATCTTTTTTTATCATTGATGCTTTCTTCCAGAGAAATCATGGTCTCGGTTCGGGAAACACCCTCTATGTCATCGATCATGAAAATGATGTCTTTGGCATGCTGGGTATCGTGGGCCCTAATTTTGCAAAAAATATTGAACTTACCGGTTGTGATGTGTGCAACGGTAACAAAGGGAATCTTATTCAAATTTTCAATAACCTCTTGTATGTTTTTGGTTTTTTCCAGGAAAATCCCAATGTAAGCGATAAAAGAATATCCCAACTTTACATAGTCCAAATTGAGGGAAGAACCTTTGATGATCCCAGCTTCTTCCATCTTTTTTACCCTTACATGTACCGTCCCTGCCGAAATGAGCAGACGTTTGGATATATCCGTAAAAGGCACACGCGTGTTGTCTATTAAAATATCCAAAATTTGATGATCTACCTCATCCAATTTCACCTTATTCATAATTGTTAGTTTTTTTGCGAATTTAAGATAAAAAAATCAATTTTATCTAACAAAACAACAGTTCTATTGTAGATTTTATAAAAATTTAGAGGTTTAGGTAATTTTTAAAGCAGCTCCTGCTTGAAAAATAACCGGTTTTGAAAAGGGCTGATGCTCCGAGGAAATCCTACGGTGAGCGAGAACCTCCAGTTTTGAACCGTAAGCATAAAAAGTAGGCTCAAAAAAAACTCGCTCATCTCTCAGCACCTCTTGGTACTGGATCGCCAATTCTTGGTCTTCCAAAATACCTTCAATGGCATTGATCTTTACGCCCTCTATAATAAGGTCAACACAGTCTTTTTCGTTTTCTGGAATCTGTAGATATTCTTCTATGGTAAAATCTAAGTAATCCTTGTTGGCAATAGAATTCAAGACCACTTCATAAGCTTTAAACATCATTTCTGAGCTGAAATCACTATGGTAATCCTGACTAAAATGTCCTGCTTCAAACAGCAAGGTAGGCACGCCTAAGGCCGTGAAAGTATCTCCGACACAGTTGGGGTTGAAAGTATCGTCAAATCGACCGATTTGGCCGGGAATATAAGCTTGTAGGCGAGCGTCAATGCCTGCAATCAGTTGCATGGCTATGATTCTTTGGGGCGTAATGGATTTTTGGGGATCGCCAGCTGGAGCCAAAAAAGAAAGCGTGGCTGGCAATCCTTGCTTGCCGGCGGAGAAAATAGTGCGTTGATCGTGCAGGTTAAAACAAAAATCGGGAGAAAAGTCTTCAAAGACCTTTTTCAGCAATTTGCTTTCAGGTTGGCTAAGCTGGATAGCATCACGATTGAGGTCTACCTCGTTGGCATTGAATCGTGTATAGGCTTTTGCCCCATCTGGATTGAGTTGTGGGATAATCAACAAACTGATTTTATCGAAAATCTCACCTCCGAAACCACCGTCTAAGCCATTCATAAGTTTGGTCAAAGCACGAGTGGACGTAGATTCGTTGCCGTGCATCTGGGACCACATCAACACTTTGCTATCACCCCGACCCCAAAAATAGCCATATATGGGTTGATTTAAAACCGATTTTCCCAAGACCTCCTTTCTAAAAGTCTGGGGCAAAAACTCAAGCACCTTGGCTAATTTTCGCGGTGGGAAATATCGAATTTCGGAACTTTCTGGATTAATCATAATACAAATGTAAACAACATAAAGTTTACGTTTATAAACATTAAAATTTACAGTTATATACTTCTAAAGGGCTGTAATGGGCCTAAATTGTTAACAATTGTTATCTAAAAGTTTTTTATTTATGTTAAATTGTTTATAATCAACTATTTAAAATATCTTTATTAAGTAAAAGTTTAAATATAATTAATAAAACAATCTTTTTGAAACATCCTACAACTGGCTTATATTTGAATGTATTTTTATTTGTTTACAATGTTAAACAGCTCTGCCATTGTTCAACGAATTGAAGAAATAAGGAATCTTCATCAGCTATCTGCTGCTGCTTTTGCTGCACAGATTGGTGTGCAAAGGTCGGCCATGTCGCACATTTTGTCTGGAAGAAATAAACCCAGTTTGGAGTTCTTGATAAAAATTTATGAGGCTTTTGATGACATCGCTTTGGATTGGCTGATTTTGGGTACCCCTTCTACCCTTCCGACCCAAACCAAAACAAAGCCCTTGGACCAAGATATTTTTGATGAATCCAAAAATATTCCCCAAAAAGCAAAAGATGAACTTCCTGAAACCGATCACCCAACCACAAATCAGTCAATTCCTTCCCCTAAACGTGAATCTCCCAGCGAAATCATTTACCTTTATGCCGATGGAAGTTTTGAGAGGTTTGTCCCAAAAAAATAGTTATTGGCTATTAGGAGCCACAATTTTCTCTTTACTGATTTCCTGTTACTCCGTAGAAAGGGAGTGCGAGAAGTTTCATGAGGGAACTTTCGAGTTTAGCGCCGTGGTCAACGGCAGTGTCAAAACCTCCTATTTTGTTCGTACCAAGGATTTGGAAATCGAAACGTATGATGGTAAAATAGACACGGCCCAAATCCGTTGGGTCAACAACTGCGAATGTATTCTAACTAAAATTAACCCCACATCGAACCAAGACAAACGCCCGGTTCAAATCAAAATTCTCTCTACCGATAGTGATCACTATACCTTCGAGTACTCAATGGTGGGGCAGGCAGATCGCAAGCAAAGGGGCGTAATCCGTAAAATTGATTGAGGTGGAGCAATTTTTTACAACCGAAGTATTATCCGCACTCCTAACCCTGACTTTCCTTGAAATTGTACTGGGTATAGACAACATACTTTTTGTTTCCATCATAGCGGGAAAATTGCCCGAGTCAAAGCAAAAAAAGGCCATAGGAATAGGATTGGCCATGGCGATGATCATCCGATTGGTACTTTTGCTGGGGATTTCTTTTTTGATGCGTATGCAACAGGTCTGGCTGAAAATTGACAATGAATTTATCCATACAGAAATTTCCGGTCAAGCGATTATCCTTTTTCTAGGCGGACTGTTTTTACTCTATAAAAGTACCAAGGAAATTTATGAGAAAGTAGAACACGATTCTCAAAAACCGATCACGGCCAATGGGCAAAGCACAATTGCACAAGCCATTTTACAAATCACCTTGATCAATTTGGTTTTTTCTACAGATTCCATTCTAACGGCCTTGGGCATGAGCAACGGTCTGCCATACGCAGGTCTGGTAATGGGGACAGCGATTGTAATATCAGTTTTGATCATGATGCTTTTTGCTCATCCGGTGGGGGATTTTGTCAGTCGGCACCCCTCCTTGCAGGTGCTGGGACTTTCTTTTTTATTGTTGATCGGATTCATGCTGGTGGCAGAAGCGGCACACCTGTCCCATACAGAAATATTGAATCGATCGGTTGGATCCATTCCAAAAGGTTACCTCTATTTTGCGATCGCTTTTTCTTTAGGGATAGAATTCATCAATATGAAGATGAGAAAAAAACAAAAACCGTTATAGTTCCAGTTTGGTCTGAGCATCGCCTTCTCCCCTTACCTCCTCCTGATCATTCACTTCAATTTCTTCCAATACCTCCTCTTCTTCTTCGTACGGCAAAGCCTCTTTGAGTTCAATATTCTTTATCTTGTTGACTGTCAATTGATTACCTAAAGCCTTAAATCCTTTTATCGATATAAATTCTTCGGCATTGATTTCCATAGGAGCTAGGGGCGATTTTTCTCTTGGCTTTACAAAATGGACAGTAATCACAGGGCGCCAGTCGGTGTTAAAGAAAACCAGTTCTCCTTCCGGTTTGATGAATGAATCTTCTTTGGTTTCGCTTTCGATTAGGAATCGTTTGATAAAATACCTTTCTTTTTCTTGATCGAAATAGACCGCCGTAATAGGCTTGTTGGGAATCCATTTTTCGATGAGTGCCAAATCGTCATCGAACCGCAAGGTCATCTCGGGAATGACTACTTTGGCATCTCCTTTGTTGTTGATCAGCAGGATTTTGTCATCGCCCTTGAAAGCCCCCAAAAGCCGGCCTCTTTCATCGATATTGAGACGTTGGACGGTTTCATCGTACCAGATTTTTCTTGGCTTGAGGGTAGAAACCCCTTTTTCTTTCAATTCTACCCGTAAGATATTGTATTTGCTCACCGTATTTCCTCTAACGCCCCTACCTTTGATTTGAAGGTCGGCAAAGTCGAGTTCCCATTTTAGTTTTTTTACATTACCGGTATTTCTGAGGAGTATGGTCACCACTTCCGCTTCTCCATTGGGGTTGGCAGTAAAGTAGAGAATGGAAGATCCCTCTGTTCCTTGGGTGAGGTCGTACTCTTTATCGCGTGTGATTCCTTTTACGGCAAATCTTTTGATAAAGGAAGTTCCTTTTTTTCCGTCTTGAT
The DNA here is from genome assembly GCA_964528935.1 of uncultured Flavobacteriaceae bacterium. GTDB lineage: Bacteria > Bacteroidota > Bacteroidia > Flavobacteriales > Flavobacteriaceae > UBA8316. The sequence goes on from CAZGUB010000043.1 coordinate 8,880, forward strand.
AGATCATATTGTAAATGGTTCGGGTATCGTTTTTCTTGAAAATGGCCGCATGAATGATATCTTTTCCAACAAAAACTTTGCTGTCTACCCGAACGACTTGCATTTTTCCCGGTTTGGTAAAGACGATCACATCGTCGATATCAGAGCAATCGCAGATATATTCGTCTTTTCGGAGCGATGTGCCTACAAAACCTTCGACCCTGTTGATATAGAGTTTTTGATTTCTGACGACCACCTTTTTGGCATCGACATCGTCAAAAATTCTTATCTCGGATTTGCGTTCCTTTCCATCGCCATAGGTTTTAATCAGATGCTTGAAGTAGTGGATTGCATAGTCTACCAAATGAGCCAAATGGTTTTTAACCTCTGCAATATCACCCTCCAAGGCTTCAATTTTTTGTTGGGCCTTTTGGATGTCAAATTTAGAAATACGTTTGATTCTGATTTCAGTCAATTTGACCAAATCGTCCTCTACAATAGCTCTTTTGAGGATGCCGATATGAGGTTGCAATCCTTTGTCTATGGCTTTTAAAACGCCCTCCCAGGTATTTTCTTCCTCTATGTCACGGTAGATTCTGTTTTCGATAAAAATGCGCTCGAGAGATGCGTGATGCCATTGGCTTTCCAGTTCTTGCAGTTGTACCTCCAGTTCCTTTTTGAGTAGTGCTACGGTATGGTCGGTAGAAAGAGTCAGCATTTCGCTTACGCCAATAAAATGGGGTTTGTTGTCTATAATCACACATCCCAAGGGAGAAATGGGACTTTCACAATCGGTAAAAGCATACAAGGCATCGATGGTCTTGTCGGGAGAAATACCGGGAGGCAGGTGGATAATGATCTCCACGTTGGCAGCGGTATTGTCTTCAATTTTTTTGATTTTAATCTTGCCTTTTTCATTGGCCTTTAGAATATTGTCAATGAGTCCGGAGGTTGTAGTGCCATAGGGGATCTCGTTGACAACCAAGGTGTTTTTATCCAATTGGCTGATCTTTGCCCGTACCCTAATTTTACCGCCTCGATTTCCATCGTTGTAGCTTTGGACATC
>CAZGUB010000044.1:0-9532 GCA_964528935.1 uncultured Flavobacteriaceae bacterium
ATTCCCCGGGAGGAAGCGTCTATGCCGGGCTTGGGATTTATGACACCATGCAGTTCATAAAACCTGACGTGGCCACCATCTGCACGGGAATAGCAGCCTCCATGGCTGCCGTTTTGCTCTGTGCTGGGGAAAAGGGGAAACGCAGCGGGCTCAAGCATTCTCGGGTGATGATCCACCAACCACTTGGTGGGGCTCAAGGCCAAGCTTCTGATATCGAAATTACCGCACGAGAAATTCTAAAACTCAAGGACGAACTTTACCAAATTATCGCCAAACAGTCCGGGCAAAGCATTGAAAAAGTAAACCAAGACAGTGACCGCGATTATTGGATGAAAGCCGAAGAGGCCAAAGCCTATGGCATGGTCGATGAGGTATTGGGTACCGAAAAATAAAACGCTATGGGCAAAGAAGAGTTAAATTGTTCCTTTTGTGGCAGAACCAAACCCCAAACGCAGTTACTTATTGCTGGTTTGGATGCCCACATCTGTGACAAATGTATTCTTCAGGCCCACGGAATCGTAAAAGAAGAAACTTCCGATCAAAAGGGAGATGAGATCAAATTTGACATCGAATTGCATCCGCCCAAAAAAATCAAAGCCTTTTTAGATCAATATGTGATCGGACAAGAATCGGCCAAAAAGACCCTCGCTGTAGCCGTTTACAACCACTACAAACGCATCAGCCATTCCAAAGCAAAAAGCGAAGTAGAAATACAGAAAAGCAATGTCATTTTGGTGGGGGAAACCGGAACGGGAAAAACCCTTTTGGCACAAACCATTTCCAAACTGCTCAAAGTTCCATTGGCCATTGTCGATGCAACAGTGCTGACCGAGGCCGGATATGTGGGAGAAGATGTCGAAAGCATTCTCACCCGGCTGCTACAAGCTGCCGATTACGACGTCGAAAAAGCTCAGTACGGGATCGTTTTTATAGACGAAATAGACAAAATCGCCCGTAAGGGAGACAATCCCTCCATCACCAGGGACGTATCGGGCGAAGGCGTTCAGCAAGCCTTGTTAAAATTGTTGGAAGGCACTGTTGTAAACGTTCCTCCCAAAGGAGGCAGAAAGCATCCCGATCAGAAGTTTATCGAGGTAGACACCTCCAATATACTTTTCATCGCCGGAGGTGCTTTTGACGGGATTGATCGTGCCATCAACAAACGCCTCAACCTCCAAGCCATCGGTTACAATACCAACAAAGAATTGCAAAAGGTAGATGCAGAAAATATATTGCAATACATTACCCCCCGCGATGTAAGGTCTTTCGGACTGATCCCCGAAATCATAGGCCGACTTCCGGTGCTGACCTACATGAATCCGCTGGACAAAGACGCCCTGAGTGCCATATTGACAACCCCCAAAAATGCTTTGGTCAAGCAATACATTCAACTCTTTGAAATGGACGGGATCTCACTTTCTTTTACGCAAGGTGCTTTGGATTATATTGTGGAAAAAGCTTTGGAGTATAAGCTCGGGGCTCGAGGTCTTCGATCGCTTTGCGAGGCGGTACTCAATGATGCCATGTTCGAGCTGCCCGAATCTGATGTAAAAAGTTTGAAGGTCACCAAATCTTATGCAGAGCAAAGGCTCTCCAAAATTGAGCTGCCGGCCCTCAAGGTCGTTTCCTAATGATTCATTTCCAGTAATTCTTCCAACAGCTCTCTACGATCGGAAAGGCGGGGAACTTTGTGTTGCCCTCCCAATTTTTTGTTTTGGGCCATCCAACGATAAAACAAGTCCTTCTTAGCGATGTTTACCGTTGGCATTTCCAAGGTGAGGTTCTTGTATCGTTTGGCTTCATAGTCAGAATTTTCTTCTTTGAGAAATTGATCCAGAAGAGTGGCAAAAGCTGAGGTGTTTTTGGGCGGGTTTTTAAATTCGATCAACCATTGATGGCCTCCTTTTTTATCAGCTTCCATAAAAATAGGTGCCACCGTATAATCTACGATATCCAAATCCAAAGCTTTGGCAGCTTTGCTCAGAGCCACTTCTGCATTTTCGATCATCAACTCTTCGCCAAAGACATTGATGTGGCTTTTTGTTCGGCCTGTGATCTGAATACGATAGGGGCTGAGACTCGTAAATTTTATGGTATCTCCGATTTTGTAACGCCACAACCCCGCATTGGTGGTGATGACCATGGCGTAGTTTTTTCTTAATTCTACCGCACTCAGCGGGACAATGATGTCGGCATCTGCCTTGTCATTCCGGTCCATGGGGATAAACTCATAAAAAATTCCATAGTCCAACATCAACAACAGTTCTTGATTGTGATTTTGGTCTTGTATCCCAAAAAATCCTTCTGAGGCATTGAAAATTTCAAAATAGTTGAGATCACTCCCTTGAAACAACTTTTCAAATTGTCGACGATAAGGATGAAAACTTACTCCACCGTGGAAGTACACTTCTATTAGGGGCCAGACTTCTGTAATGGTGGCTTTTTTCGTTTTTTTCAATACATTTTGAAGCAACACCAGCATCCAAGAGGGAACTCCCGCCAAACTGGTAACTTTTTCCTCCAGGGTCTCGTTGATGATGGCTTCCATCTTGGCCTCCCACTCAGACATAAGGGAAACCTTGTGACTGGGCGTGCTGCCCAATTCTGCCCAAAAGGGGAGGTTGTCGATGATGATGGCAGACAGATCTCCAAAATACGAATTGGTGTTTTGGTACAACTCACTACTTCCCCCCAAACGCAAACATTTTCCAGCCAAAATCTGAGCATTTTCATTATTGTTGTAATAAATTGACAACATGTCTTTGCCGGCCTTGTAATGACAATCTTCCAGCGACTCGTTGCTGATGGGGATAAATTTACTTTTGGCATTGGTGGTTCCGCTTGATTTGGCAAACCATTTGATGGGTGTAGGCCAAAATAGATTTTGTTCTCCCTTTCTGCAGCGTTCTATCTGATCTACAATATCTTCATATTGCACTATGGGTAAACGATTTTTAAAATCTCGATAATTCTCTATAGATTCAAAATCATTTGCCTTACCTACAGTAGTTTTGGAAGCCATATCCAGCAAGCCGTGGAGCAGTTCTTGCTGCACCTCGTTGGGATATTTCATGAATAGTTCCATTTGATGGATCCGTTTTTTTAGAAACCAAGAGGCAATGGAATTGAAAAGGGGAATTTGCATAAGAATAATGTATCTTTAGACAAAAATAAAACTTTAAATCTAAGATGTTTAAGGGTGTTCTAAAGAAAATGACGACTGAGCCAAACGACCCGGTTCGGTATTTTCTCGACCTAATGAATGATTTTTTGGAGTTGAATCAATTTTTGGATCACAAGCTAAAAATAGAATATGCCGGTACAGAGTGCTTGAACTGTAGCGCCGAAAAACCCATTTTTAGACAGGGGTTTTGCCAGAGCTGTTTTTTTGAAATCCCCGCTGCAGGCGACTGGGTGATGCGGCCAGAGTTGAGCAAAGCCCATCTGGGAGAAGAAGACCGTGATTTGGAGTACGAAAAAAAAGTACAGTTACAACCCCATTGGGTCTATTTGGCATTGAGCAGCCACCTCAAAGTTGGGGTTACCCGAAAAAGCCAGATTCCTACCCGTTGGATCGATCAAGGCGCCCACCAAGCCATGGGACTTCTGGAGGTCCCCAACCGTTACTTGGCCGGGATGGCCGAGGTACATCTTAAAGCCAATTTTTCCGACAAGACCAACTGGCGGAAAATGCTGCAAAACGATCATGAGCCTGTGGACTGGGAAAAGGTAAAAGACCAAGCCATTGCAGAAATCCCAAATGAGCTCAAGCCCTACATCATCAGAGATTATGAACTTACCGATATTCGGTTTCCCGTTTTGCAATACCCCCAGAAAGTGAGCAGCTTGAACTTGGAAAAAGAACAAAGCTACAGCGGCACGCTCAAGGGGATCAAAGGACAGTACCTTATTTTTGAAGATCAAACGGTCTATAATATTCGTTCTAATGAGGGAACAGTGGTTGAAATCACCATTGCCTAATTACCTCTGATAAAGTTTAGAATGTGTTCGTATTCTTTCTCATTGAATCCATAGTCTCCATTGTCTCCGACAACTTTGGCTCCCTGATTTTTTAAGAAGTCAATTTCGGCGGGCTGCATCGAGCCTACCAATCGGTCTTGTAACCGGTGCAAATAGATTAATTGTGAAAGGTTGGGAACCTACGATGTAGTTTTTGAGGATTGACTTAGAAGCTGATTTAGCGTTTTTAGCTCCTCCGGTTTCAGGTAGCGCCATTTCCCTACTTTAACATCTAGTTTTATGTTCAGGATTCGCACCCGTTGAAGTTCGGTGACCTTATAATTCAAATGCTCGCACATTCTTCGAATCTGGCGATTCAATCCTTGTGTCAGGACAATTCTGAATTGGGTTTTGTGTGTCTGTTTCACAAAACATTTCTTGGTCACGGTATCCAAAATGGGAACCCCGCTACTCATTTTATGGATAAAATCTTGGGTAATGGGTTTGTTTACCCTTACAATGTATTCCTTTTCGTGGTTGTTTCTTGCCCGAAGGATTTTGTTTACGATGTCTCCATCGTTGGTCAAAAGGATCAACCCCTCACTGGGTTTGTCCAGTCTCCCAATGGGAAAAATCCTTTTGGGGTAGTTGATATAGTCGATGATGTTGTCTTTTTCCACCCGAGTGTCGGTGGTACAAACAATACCTTTGGGTTTGTTAAAGGCCAGGTAAACAAATTTGTTTTTGGTCTGATGGACCGGCTCCCCATTGACGGTGATTTTGTCTTGAGGGCTTGCTTTCACTCCCATTTCTGCTTTTTTACCATTGATCCATCCCCTGCCGGCAGCAATCAATTTATCGGCTTCTCTGCGGGAGCAATAGCCAATTTCGCTGAGGTATTTGTTGATTCGCCTAAGGGAGGAATTTTCCATTTACAAGCTGATTTCTTCCCCCAATTTTAAGCCAAATTTTTTTCTGAAAATCCCCACAAAAAGGTAAAGCAAGGGGGTGTCCAGTATCGCAATGATAATTTTAAACACAAAACCCGACAAAACCAATCCAAAGAACAATTCCCAGGGAAGAACGCCAAAAATACTCAGTAAGAATACCACAGAAAAAGTATCCAAAAACTGAGAGGTGAAGGTAGAAAAGTTATTTCTCAACCACAGCATTTTTCCCTGGGTGACTTTTTTCCAAAAGTGATATATTCTGATGTCTACAAACTGTGCAAAGAGGTAGGCGATCATGGAGGCCAACACGGCCAGCGGGGACAGGGAAAACACTTTGGTAAAGGTAGCGTTGTCTATCGGAGAGCTTTCCATGGCGGGAGCAGCATCGGCCAAGAGCAAGATTCCCATAGAGAAAAAAGAGGCGAAAATCCCGGCCGTTACCACCCGATTGGCGGCTTTTTTTCCGTAAATCTCCGAGATCAAATCGGTGATTAAAAATGTAATGGGATAGGGCAAAATCCCCACCGAGAGTTCAAACAATCGACTGCCAAAAATGGTGCCACTAAAAGGATACCAATAAAAAAACTTTTGAAAAATCAAATTGGACACCACCAATGAGGTGATGAATAAGGCGGCCAAATACAAGTATATTTTGGCGGCCAGTTGCCGTTTTTCGGGTTTCATTTATTCCATCTTTATCAAATAAGGAATCCTGGCTTGGATGCCTTCCATCTGGCTAAATTCGATAAATTCTGAGGCGTATTTTTCCAACGGGTTTTGGGGGCTGATTTTTGTTTTTATTTCTGTAAAGGCATCCATAAACAAGCTTTCGAAATCGTCTTCGTATTTGGGGTAATCGACCAAGTTGTAAGCTTCTATTTCTGCCAATTCTGCAGCAGCAGTAATGGCCTCTCTAAGGCCTCCCAACGCATCGACCAAGCCTATGGCCAGCGCATCTCTTCCAGACCAAACCCTACCCTGGGCAATTTCTTCGACTACTTCCATGCTGAGGGATCTTCCTTGAGCCACACGAGACTTGAAAGTCTGATATATTTTTTCGATCGATGAGCGGGTGCTTTTTTCAAAACCCTTACTCAGAGGTTCGAAAACACTATAGCCCATCGCATTTTCGTGGGTGGTCACTTGTTCAGCATTAATTCCCAATTTTTCTGTCAATCCTCTGACATTGGGAAAAGCCGCCAACACTCCGATAGAGCCGGTAATGGTCATGGGATCGGCAAAAATACGATCGGCCCCACAGGCGATGTAATAGCCTCCGGAGGCAGCGACATTTCCCATAGATACCACCAGTGGTTTTTTTCCTTTCAATGTTTTGGAAGCATTGAGTATGATTTCAGAGGTCAGGGCATCTCCTCCCGGGGAGTCGATTCGCAAAACCGCGGCTTTGATATTATTGTTTTCCAAAACTTCTTCAAAGGCCTCGTTGAGGGCCTCTTTGCCGATAATGTTTTCACTGCCTTCGGCATAGAAAATGGGTCCATTGGCATATATCACTGCGATGCGATCCTTGATATGCTTGTCGTATTCCCGGAGGCGGACATTCATTTTGTTTACCGAGACGCTGCTGTACTCCTCTTCCGGAGCCAACTCGAGGGCGGCTTTGATTTTATGATCGAATTCGTCTTCGTAGGCCAACCCATCGATCATCCCTTGAGCCAAGGCTTCTTCGGCATCGTTTACCACCAAGTCATCGGTCAGGTCATCCAAGGCCTCGGCGGTCATGCCCCTACTTTCGGCAACCTCATCGCGGAGGGTTTCCCACACAGCGTCCAGTAAGCTTTGAATCTGCTCTCGATTTTCGTCACTCATATGATCTTGCAAGTAGGGTTCTACGGCACTTTTGTATTTGCCGTGGCGCACTACTTCCATTTTTACACCATATTGATTTTGAAAATCTTCGTAATAGAGTACTTCCGAAGACAGACCTTTGAGTTCCATGATGCCAACGGGATTGATAAAGATACTGTCGGCAACCGAACTGATGTAATATCCTTTTTGCGTCATGTAGTCGGAGTAGGCATAGATAAATTTTCCGGATGCTTTGAATTCTTTCAAGGCCTTTCTGATCTCTCGTGCTTGGGCCCAACCGGCGTTTACCAGACCGGAGGTGAGTTTTATGCCTTTGATTTTTTCATTGTCTTTGGCTTTGAGGATGCCCCCCAATATTTTGTCCATCCCGGATTGGTAAGAACCGTAATCCGATAAATTTTCCAGCGGGTTGAAGTCGGGAGCACGGTCTGTGATGTTGGTGTTCAGATCGAGTTCCATTATACTGTTTTCCTCGATCCACAGTTTTTCGGATTTTTCAAAGTTGACCGAAGTGGCCAAGGAGGCTATACCCATAAAGAAGAAGACAGAAATCAAGCTAAGTGCAGCAAAAGTACCCAAACAGGAAGCCAAAAAACTTTTCAAAAAATTCATAGCATTATATTTTTTTTCAAAGATAGGGTTTGTAAAATTGTTTTACGAAATTTAGCCGAAGGGTTAGGATGAACAAAGCATATATTTCTCTGGGATCCAATGAGGGGGATCGGCTCAACTACCTTCGAGAGGCGGTATTAAAAATACAACAGCAAATCGGGAGTTTGACCGAACTGTCTTCGCCCTATGAGACTACAGCCTGGGGTTTTGAGGGAGCCGATTTTGTCAACGCTTGCATTGGAATATTAACGACAGATCCCCCAATTCGGCTGATGGAAAAATTACTGGCCATAGAGCGATCCTTGGGCCGTGTTCGACCAACAGCAACGGGCTACAGTGCTCGGACCATAGATTTGGATTTGTTATTCTATGAAGACCATAGGGTCGATAGCGAAAGCTTAACTTTGCCCCACCCACGCATCTCCCAGCGAAATTTTATATTGATTCCGTTGAGTGAAATCGCCCCCGATTTTGTACACCCCCAAAATGGAATGAGCATCCGAGCATTGACTGCCGCTTCGCCCGACAGCTTCATCCCCATTCGCCTGCCGTTGTCCAGGTGGACTTCTAAATTGTTTTCAGAGGACGAGTTGCTGGTCTTCGAAGGAAATATTGGTGTGGGAAAAACCTCACTGGCCCAAAAAATAGCCCGAGATTTTGAAGTACCCGCACTGTTGGAAAACTTTTCTCATAACCCGTTTTTAGAAAAATTTTACCTGCAGCCCAAGCGTTTTGCCCTACCCTTGGAAAATCATTTTTTGGAAGATCGCTTCCGGATGTTCTCCCGATTTTTGCAATCCAACGCCTCTCCTAAAAACGGGGTCTCGGATCACTCCCTATTCAAGTCTTTGATTTTTGCAAAAATCAACCTTCCCCCAAAAGATTTTAGTCGATTTAAGACACAATATCTCCGACTGGCCGAGACTTTGGTTTTTCCCCAAAAAATCGTTTTTCTCCATCGGCCCATTGAACAATTGTTGGATCAGATCCGGAAGAGGGGCAGAAGCTATGAGCAAAAAATTTCTTCAGATTACCTCAAGAGGATCGCAGAAGGTTATGCCCTTTTTTTTGAGGAAGAGATGCCATTTTCTTTTATAAAAATAGATTTGAAAGATGGTGATTTTTTAAAAGACGAAGCCTTTTATCAGCGGTTGCTACAACAGATTAAAGCCGTCTGAATTTCTGGTAAAAATCCCACAGTACCACTCCTGCTGCCACTGCGATGTTTAAAGAGTGTTTGGTTCCCTCTTGTGGAATTTCAATAGCTCCGAGACATAGGTCGACTACTGTTTGAGAAACTCCTTTGACCTCGTTGCCAAGGATAAAGGCGTATTTCAGATGGGGGTCGATATGAAAATTTTCGAGTGATAAGGCCCCTTTGGTTTGCTCAATGGCATAGACTTGGGTCTGTGCTGCTTTGAGTGCTTCGACCAATTGAACCGCATCATGGCAATATTCCCAGTCCACAGCTTCGGTGGCTCCCAAAGCAGTTTTGTGTATGTCTTTGTGGGGCGGGCAGGCAGTAATCCCGCAGAGGTATATCTTTTCAACCAAAAAAGCATCGGAAGTCCTGAATACCGATCCGATATTGTTCAAACTGCGGACATCGTCGAGGATCAATACCAGCGGAATTTTTGGCGTCTGCTTAAAATCCTCCACCGTCTTTCGATTCAGTTCGCTGTTTTTTAATTTTTGCATGGTGCTAAAATTAATAAATAATCAGCGTAGGAAGCCTTGTTAACAAATTTTTAAAACCCGATTCCCACAGGAATTTTTTAATAATTACATTCGTAAAAACCCGATTCTGTAGTGGCCAAGACGACCAAGGAAACCCCTTTAATGAAACAATACAATCAGATCAAGGCAAGGTATCCCGATGCCTTGTTGTTGTTTCGGGTAGGGGATTTTTATGAGACCTTTGGAGAAGACGCTGTTCGGGCAGCAAAGATTTTGGGAATCATCTTGACCAAAAGAGGAGCAGGCAGTACCAGCGAAACTGAGCTGGCCGGATTTCCTCATCACTCCATAAACACCTATTTGCCCAAGCTGGTCAGGGCCGGTTGTCGGGTGGCCATTTGCGACCAATTGGAAGACCCCAAGCTGGCCAAAAAAATTGTTAAAAGAGGTGTCACCGAATTGGTCACACCCGGTGTTTCGCTCCACGATGAGGTATTGGAACA
>CAZGUB010000045.1:0-9313 GCA_964528935.1 uncultured Flavobacteriaceae bacterium
CGTTTTTCTTCCTATCAATGAGTTCATTTGACAACAAATGGAGAACTTCTATTTTGGTATCAGGATTGATTACCTTTATCGCCGCTGTACACTATTGGTACATGAGAGATTACTGGGCTACCAACGCCACCTCTCCCACTTTCTTCCGTTATGTAGACTGGGTGTTGACCGTACCGCTTATGTGTGTAGAGTTTTACCTTATTCTCAAAGTTGCCGGTGCAACCAAGCAATTGATGTGGAAACTCATTTTCCTCTCTGTTGTGATGCTCGTTACCGGTTACTTCGGAGAGGCCGTACATACCACAGGTAGTGGACCTGCTCTGTGGGGGCTTATCTCTGGTTTGGCCTACTTTGCCATCGTTTTCGAAATTTGGAAAGGTGGTGCTGCCAAGCTTGCAGAATCTGCCGGTGGTGCAGTTTTGGCTGCTCACAAGACCCTTCTCAAGTTCGTCTTTATCGGGTGGGCAATTTATCCTATCGGATATATGGCCGGTACTGAAGGATGGTACAGTGGTATTTTCGGTGGTCTTCCCATGGATGTGGTTTACAACATTGGTGATGCCGTTAACAAAATTGGATTTGGTTTGGTTGTTTACAACTTGGCTGTTAATTCAAAATAACACCACAGCAGCTTCGCTGCTGAACAAAAAAAATCGCTCTTCGGAGCGATTTTTTTTTACATGCTATCGGGCAGTTCGATGCCCAAAAGGCCGGAGGCCGACTCGATGTTGCGTGCCACGGCAGTACACAGCAGTAACCGCAGGTCTTGCAAAGCTGTGTTTGTCTCTCCAAAGACGCTCACATTCTGATAAAAAGAATTGAACAATTTTACCAAATCGTAGAGGTAGTTGGCCACCAAGGCGGGGCTGTATTGCTCGGCTGCGGTTTGGATCAGCTCGGGATAGGTTCTGAGGTGTTTTAGGATTTCTTTTTCCTTGTCCACCAGCGACAGTTGTTTATCCAATCGTGGCGGTGTAGTCACTTTGCGGATCAGGGATTGAATTCGGGCATAGGCATATTGTATAAAAGGGCCAGTATTTCCGTTGAAATCCACCGAGGCTTCGGGATCAAACAGTATGCGTTTTTTGGGATCTACCTTCAGGATGTAATACTTGAGTGCACCCAAGCCGATTTTTTGAAAAAGCAGCTTTCGGGCTTCTTCGTCCAATCCTTCTATTTTTCCGTGTTCGGCAGCAATGGTAGCGGCGGTATTTTTCATTTGCTCGATCAGGTCGTCGGCATCGACCACCGTCCCTTCCCGACTTTTCATTTTGCCGGAAGGCAAATCTACCATACCGTAGCTGAGGTGAAACAGGGCATTGGCCCAAGAATAGCCAAGTTTTTTCAGGATCAAAAACAACACCTTGAAGTGGTAATCCTGCTCGTTGCCCACCGTATAGACCATTCCTTTTACCTGGGGGTGGTCGGCTACCCGTTGGGTGGCGGTACCGATGTCTTGCGTGATATAGACCGAGGTTCCGTCCGATCGCAACAAGAGTTTCTCGTCCAGCCCCTCATCGGTCAGGTCGATCCATACCGAGCCGTCCGACCGGGTATAAAAAACCCCTTTGTCCAAGCCCTCCTTAATGATGGATTTGCCCAGCAAATAGGTCTCGCTTTCGTAGTAATAGTTGTCAAAATCAATGCCGAGGCTTTGGTAAGTATGCTCAAAACCATCGTATACCCATTGGTTCATTTGTGCCCAGAGTTTTCTCACTTGGGAATCGTTTTTTTCCCACTGCAGCAACAGCTGCTGGGCTTCTGCCAGCAGGGGGGCCTCTTTTTCTGCGGCTTCATGGGATTTTCCTTGGGCGACTGCTTGGGCCACCTGCTCTCGGTAATGGGTTTCGAACAACACATAGTATTTGCCTACCAGCTGGTCGCCTTTCAGCCCGGAACTCTCGGGGGTTTCTCCTTGGCCAAACTTTTCCCAGGCCAGCATAGATTTGCAAATATGGATCCCACGGTCGTTGATGATCTGTGTTTTGAGGACATGGTTGCCATTGGCTTCCAAGATTTTGGAAACCGAGTCGCCCAAAAGGTTGTTGCGAATGTGTCCCAGATGCAGGGGCTTATTGGTGTTGGGCGAGGAAAACTCGACCATAAGGGTGGGCGCATCGGCCGCGGGGGAGGTATGACCGTAAGCGTCGGCTTGTAAAAAAGCCTCCAAAAACTGCAGATAATAAGCATCGGTGATGGAAAGATTGAGAAATCCACTCACCACATTACAATGGGAAACTTCGGGCGAATGATCTTCCAAAAAAGCACCTATTGCAGCTCCCAAAACTGCCGGGTTTTGACGGGTCAGTTTCAACAATGGAAAAAGCACCAAGGTAATGTCCCCTTCAAAGTCCTTGCGGGTGACCTGAAACTCTAGCTTTTGGGGCGACAGCCCGTATTGGGAGGACAAAAATGCGGTAACCGATTGGGAAAGTGCGTGCTCTAAGGATTCCATATTTCAAGCGCAAAGATAACACCTTTGTGGATGAAACCTAATGGTTTTTGGAAAGGAAATGCCTCCCAAAACTCTGGTGGGGCTTAGGGCAACAACAGGGGCTGGGTCCAAGCTTGGGTGGTCTCTCCCGCTCGGTAGGGGTTGTTTTTTGGGGCGTTGGAGTTGATTTTTACCCTCACAAAAATATCGTCGGGATGAAATGTATAGCTGGCTCGATCGCCTTTTACTTTTTTCAACAGTTGTACCCCATCACTATTTTTTCGATAACCCAAAAAGAGGATTTCGTAGTCCACCCCCGCTTGGGCGTCCACGCTAAGGGACAGCTTCTGGCGGTCGTTGTAAAGGGACTTCAAGTCGATCCCGGAGGAGGCATAGAAATCGCCCCTTTCCATGGCGGTGACGATGCCAGCGGGGTCGAGCCGGGGGGTGTTGACCATGACCCATCCTCGGCCGGTATTGCTTTTGTCCAATGATTGTACGTGGTAGTTGTGGCTGTCGTCTGTGGCGATGCCATACATCAGGGGTTTTTGGTCGTGGTAGTAGGCTACATTGACCAAATCCCACATTTGCTCTAGGTCGATGTGGAGGGCATCGCCCTCGTTGTGAACGGCCGGGTGGCCGTTGTACACCTCAAAAAAACGCTCGCCCCGAAGGCCGATCAGGTCTTGGGTGCTGATGCCGTAACCAAAATTGGGGTGATTGATATGGGCAAACATGGGGCGGTTCAGCCTTTTTCGCTGGGCGTGGACGGCATCCAGGGTTTGCTGCATGACCTCCAGTACGGAGCTGCCCCGAAAGGGTTCTATTTTTTCTTTTAGGTTGGTCACGTTGATGTGTACGGGTTTTTTTTCGTGTCCGGAGGTGACCTCCTCGGACCGCAAGATCAGAAATGAGTCTGCCTCTTGCAGCTTGTGGCGGTATTCTTCAAAAGTCTTGAGCCGGACAAAGGTGTCGCCGTCTGCCGTTCGGGTCTCGACCCAATCGCCAAACCGATGGCGGTATTTTTCGTAGGTTTGGTAGCGGCGGTCGCGGGCATCGATGCGGTGCCACTGCAGGGTGTCGGCGATGGTGTTGTGGTCCGAAAGGGCTACAAAACGGTAGCCGTGGTCTTTGTACCACTGGAGGATCATCTCCGGAAAATCGTCACCATCGCTCCACAGTGAATGGGTGTGCAGGTTGCCTTTTTGCCAATGGGATACCGATGGGGCCTCCCCACAAGACACCAAACTAAGCAAAAGCCAAAGGCAGCAACCTAAATTTTTTTTTGATCTAACCATTTTTTTTCCTTTTGTGGGTATAAGGTACAATATTTGTGGCCTTGTATTCAATTTAAAATTGAAATCAGATTACAAATAATCCAAAGGGCTTGGGATATCTAGTTTAGAAAGATTGATAAGTTGATAGTACTGTTCTGTTGTTTTTATTGATCGGTGTCCCATTAACTGTTGAACGTATTCAACTCCAATACCTTTTTCCAATTGATGTATTGCATAGGAGTGACGGAGCATAAAAGGAGTAATATGTTTTTTGATTTTTGCAGAAATCGCATATTTTTTAGTAAAATTTTGTATGCTCTTGGAGGAATATTTTTTGAAGTCTCTCCCTTCAAAAAGGTACTTTTTTGGGAGATATTCCCTGTTGCTTTGGAAATCGATGAAAAGTGAGATAAAATCGGACAGTTAGAGCCGTTGAATTAAATAAAAAATATTCTTTTTAAATACTCAGATATTTAAAACACAAAAGGCTGTTATAAATAAATGAAAGACTTGAGCATTTTATAAACTACCAAAACACCAAGCCACAGAACACTGAGTTCACGGATTCGTGCTTAAAGTAATATCTTTGCTCCGATGCTACTCAACGTCTCCTATAACGAACCTAAAATCAAGGAAAAAATCGATCTGGCGGTAGGCAAGCCGTTTACCCTTCGGGAACGCTGGGCCAAAGGGGGAATCGGATCTCCCAAGCTGTTCATTACCCAATCCTCCATCGACATTCACAACCTGCTGGTGCTGGACAACAACCGCAACAGCTGCAACATCGAGTTGCGACCCCAAGGCATTGTATTGCGGTTCAGGAGTCTGCTCGAGACCTATGCTTGGGTGGTGCCCTATTACAAGCTCAGCCTATACAAGGGCAAAGCAAAAGAATACGCCCTCTACAAAGACCAGCAGTATATCAAAGTAGCGGCAACGCAACGTTCGACCTTCGATTTTTTTTCAAAACTACAAGGAGAAAAGACCCGCAACCGCCCTCCGGAAATCGGAGAGCTGTAGAAATGCTGACTATAGTTTGCGGTAGGTGTGGCCGGTATAGATCTGTCTGGGCCGACCGATGGGCTCGTGGTTAAAGCGCATTTCTTTCCACTGGGCGATCCAACCCGGCAGGCGACCGATGGCAAACATCACCGTAAACATCTCGGTTGGAATGCCCAAAGCACGGTAGATGATCCCGGAATAGAAATCCACATTGGGATAGAGTTTACGATCGGCAAAATAGGGATCTTCCAAGGCCTCTTGCTCGAGTCGCTTGGCGATATCGAGCACGGGATCGTCGATGCCCAGTTCTGCGAGGACTTCGTCGGCGGCTTTTTTGATGATTTTGGCGCGGGGGTCAAAGTTTTTGTACACACGGTGGCCAAATCCCATCAGGCGGAAGGGGTCGTTTTTGTCTTTGGCTTTGGCCATAAACTTTTGGGTGTCGCCTCCGTCGTTTTTGATTTGCTCCAGCATTTCGATCACCGCTTGGTTGGCACCGCCGTGGAGTGGGCCCCAGAGGGCCGAAATCCCGGAGGCGATGGATGCAAACAGCCCCGCATGCGAAGAGCCCACCATACGCACAGTCGAGGTAGAACAGTTTTGCTCGTGATCGGCGTGCAGGATCAACAGCTTGTTCAGCGCATTGACCAGCGAAGGACTGGGGATGTAATCTTTGTTGGGCAACCTAAACATCATATAGGCGAGGTTTTCGGTATAGGACAGGTCGTTGTTGGGATAGTTGAGCGGCAGTCCTTTGATCTTGCGGTGGGTCCACGAGGCCAGCACGGGAAACTTGGCCAGCAGCATGATGATGGCCTCCCGAAAATCTTTTTCTGAATGGATATCGACCGATGAGGGATTGAAAGCGATCAAGGCCGAAGTAAGGGAAGACAAGACACCCATGGGGTGGGCCGACTTGGGAAAACTCTTCAGGATAATTTTTATGTCTTCATCGACCAGAGCATAGTCGCGAATTTCGTTTTCAAACTTTTCCAATTCTGCGGCGGTGGGCATTTCTCCAAAGATCAGCAGATAAGCCACCTCGATAAAGGAGGCTTGGTTGGCCAAATCTTCGATGGCGTAGCCGCGATAGCGCAATACCCCTTCTTCACCGTTGAGGTAGGTGATTTCACTCTCGCAAGAGCCGGTATTTTTGTATCCGGGATCCAGGGTGATCAGACCGGTCTGTGCCCTTAGGGTTTTGATGTCGACACCGACTTCGTTTTCGGAACCCTGGACCAATGGAAATTGGTAGGTTTTCCCTTTGTATATCAAATCAACGTAGTCTTCCATAAATCAAGTAAAAGTCGCGTAAATTTAAAAAAATAAGCCTCAAAAAACAACCGCCGGGCCTACGCATTTCCCGCCGCTGCTTCGTTTTTTTTAGAGGTTAAAAGCTTTCTCTTGGAGGTAAACGGCGGCGTTTTCCAGTTCCTCCTCTATTCTCAGTAGCTGATTGTATTTGGCCATGCGGTCGCTGCGGGAGGCCGAGCCGGTTTTGATTTGGCCGGTGTTCAGGGCCACGGCCAGGTCGGCAATGGTGTTGTCTTCGGTTTCTCCGGAGCGGTGGGACATTACCGAGGTATAGCCGGCGCGGTGCGCCATCTTTACAGCGGCGATGGTCTCGGTGAGCGTACCAATCTGGTTGACCTTGATCAGGATGGAGTTGGCAATACCTTGTTCGATACCTCTGGAGAGTCGCTGCACGTTGGTGACAAACAGGTCGTCGCCCACCAGTTGCACTTGGTCTCCGGCTTTTTCGGTGAGAGCTTTCCAGCCGTCCCAGTCGTTTTCGTCCATGCCGTCTTCGATGGAGATAATGGGATATTTTTGGCAGAGGTCGGCCAGGTACTGGGCTTGTTCTTCGGGGCTTCTTTTAACGCCTTTTTCTCCTTCAAATTTGGTGTAGTCATAAACCCCATTGGCGTAAAATTCTGCTGCCGCACAATCCAGGGCGATCTTGACCTGGGCACCGGGCTGGTAGCCGGCGTTTTCTACTGCTTTGAGAATGGTTTCGAGGGCGTCTTCGGTGCCGTCGAGTTTGGGAGCAAACCCACCTTCGTCGCCTACGGCGGTGCTGAGGCCGCGGCTGTGGAGTACTTTTTTGAGGTGGTGAAAAATTTCAGATCCCATTTGTAGGGCATGGCTAAAGTTTTGGGCTCCGATGGGCATGATCATAAACTCCTGGAAGGCAATGGGTGCATCGGAGTGGGATCCGCCGTTGATGATGTTCATCATGGGAACGGGGAGGGTGTTGGCACTGACTCCACCAACATAGCGGTAGAGCGGCTGCCCCAACTCGTTGGCGGCAGCTTTGGCCGCAGCCAAAGAGATGCCCAAAATGGCGTTGGCCCCCAGTTTGGACTTGTTGGGGGTACCGTCCAAGTCGATCATAATTTGGTCGATCTGGTTCTGCTCAAATACAGAAACCCCGATCAGCTCTTTGGCCAAAATTTCGTTGACATTATTGATGGCTTTGGAAACGCCTTTGCCCATATAGGCAGTGCCGCCGTCTCTGAGCTCTACGGCTTCGTGTTCTCCTGTCGAAGCGCCGGAAGGCACGGCCGCACGACCCAAGATACCGTTTTCGGTGATTACATCGACTTCTACGGTAGGGTTTCCTCTGGAATCAAAAATCTGGCGGGCGTGGATTTCAATGATTACGCTCATTGGTGTTTAAATTAATTGGTTTGTAGTTTTTTGGTGGAATGGTTCTTGATGTTTTGATAAAATTGCTCGAAGAGATAGACCGCATCGTTGGGTCCGGGACCGGCTTCGGGATGGTACTGTACGGAAAAACAATTTTTGTCTTTCATGCGTAACCCGGCAACGGTTTTGTCATTGAGGTGTAGGTGACTGATTTCGAGGGATGGATGGGCTTCTACGGCAGCTTTATCTACGGCAAAGCCGTGGTTTTGGGAGGTAATTTCTCCCTTGCCGGTTTGTAAATTGATCACGGGGTGGTTGATGCCCCGGTGGCCGTTAAACATTTTGTAGGTAGGAATACCATTGGCCAAAGCGATGATCTGGTGGCCCAAGCAAATCCCAAACAAGGGTAGATCGTATTGGATAATGGTTTTGGCCAAGGCCTGTGCCTGGTGGAGTGGATCGGGATCGCCGGGGCCGTTGGAGATAAAAAATCCATCGGGCTCCCAGGCTTGCATTTCTTCAAAAGTGGTGTCGTAGGGAAAAACCTTGATGTAGATTCCTTGGGCAGACAAATGCTTTAGGATATTGGTTTTTACGCCCAGATCTAAGGCGGCGACTTTAAACTCGGCATCGGGATCTCCGTACAAGTAGGGGGTTTTGGTCGAAACTTTGGAGGCCAATTCCAGTCCCTCCATACTGGGCAGTTCGGCCAGCTCTTGGGTCAAGGCTGTTTCGCGGTCCAACTCGGTGGTGATCACCGCGTTCATGGCACCGTTTTCGCGTATGTAATTCACCAGCGCCCGGGTATCCACATCGGAGATGGCAAAGAGTTTGTTTTGTTCAAAATAGTCCTCCAAAGACATGTCGGCGGCCGGGCGGGAATATTCGTAGCTGAAATTTTTGCAGATCAGTCCCGCAATTTTGACTCCGTCGGACTGGGCCTCTTCGTTCTGAACACCATAGTTGCCGATGTGGGCATTGGTGGTGACCATCAGCTGCCCGTAATAGGAAGGGTCGGTAAAAATCTCTTGATAACCGGTCATTCCGGTGTTGAAACATATCTCTCCAAATCGGGTGCCCTCTCCGCCTACTGCCTTCCCAAAAAATCGGGTTCCATCGGCCAATAAAAGTAGTGCTTTCTTTCTTTTTTTGTACGTCATAATCGAGCACAAAAATAACACAAAAAAAAGGATAAACAGAAACGCTTATCCTTTGAAATGGGTTAAATTATCAACAACAGCAACCCTTAGACATCTTTAGTATTTTCGTTATCGGATGCTTCGGGCGGGGTGTCGTCTGTATTTTCAGCAGTCTCGGCCTGAGGGGCTTCGGCAGTTACTTGGTCGGCTACAGCTTCTTCGGCGGCGGCTTTGAGAGCGGGAGCCTCCTCGGATTTTTCGTCTGCTTGAGTCGCCGCAGGAGCGGCAGTTTCTGCGGTAGCTTTTTTTCGAGAGCGACTTCTGCGGGTCGACTTTTTGGCGTCGGCTTTTTCGAGGGTATAGACTTCGTTAAAGTCTACCAGTTCGATCATGGCCATAGAGGCGTTGTCTCCCAAGCGATTTCCCAATTTTATGACACGGGTATAGCCCCCGGGACGGTCCCCGACTTTTTGGGCTACGGCTCTGAAAAGCTCGGCCACCGCATATTTATTTCTCAGGGCGCTGAACACCAAGCGGCGATTGTGAGTGGTGTCGTTCTTGGATTTGGTAATCAAAGGCTCGACAAATTGCTTCAAAGCTTTGGCTTTGGCCACTGTGGTATTAATGCGCTTGTGTTCAATCAATGAGGAGGCCATATTGGCCAGCATGGATTTTCTGTGCGCCACTTTGCGCCCCAAATGATTGACTTTTTTTCCGTGTTTCATGGTTGTATTCTAAAAAATCTAGTCTTTGTCTAACTTGTATTTGGCCAAATCCATCCCGAAAGAGAGTCCTTTCAAAACAACCAACTC
>CAZGUB010000046.1:0-9302 GCA_964528935.1 uncultured Flavobacteriaceae bacterium
TATTGCCTGCCATTGTTCAAGATGTGCAAACCCTAAAAGTGTTGATGTTGGGCTATATGAACCAAGAGGCACTAGAAAAAACGATTTCTTCCGGAAAAGTTACCTTTTTCAGCAGAAGCAAAAAACGACTGTGGACCAAAGGAGAAGAAAGTGGTCACTTTTTGAATTTCAAATCACTAAAAATAGATTGTGACCATGACAGCTTGTTGGTCTTTGCCCAACCCCTAGGTCCCACTTGTCACAAAGGAACTGACACCTGTTGGGGAGAGCGAAATCAATCAGAGTTGGGCTTTGTCAATGAACTCGAAGCGGTGATAAAAAATAGAAAAACAGCGCCTCAGGACGGGAGCTACGTAAGTAGTTTGTTTGAAAAAGGGGTTGACAAAATTGCTCAAAAAGTAGGGGAGGAAGCCGTAGAAACCGTCATAGAAGCCATCGCAAACCGTGAGGAATTGTTTATGGAAGAAGCTGCAGATTTGTTTTTTCACTACCTCATACTGCTACAGTCCAAAGGAAAAACACTCAAGGATATTGGAGCAGTTCTAGAAAAGAGAAAGCGTTGATTTCCTCTATTTTCTCGGATTTTGTATTTTGTAAGAAAAAATTGTGAAAAATGAAAAAAAAGCTTCACTTCCTATTGCTATTGCTTTTGATGGCCTGCAACTCTACTCAGACCACAGTCCCCAACGCAGGGTTTGACACACTATTGGAAGATTATCATCAGCAAAGTCTGGAACTTTATCGCATCAACGCTACCTTTTTGGGTGATGATCGCTACAATGATACCCTACCCAATTTTCTCTCTTCCGAATTTGAAGCCAAAGAAAAATTATTTCTGCAGCACTACAGCAAAGCCTTATCCAAATTCGAAGAGAATGAATTGACCTCAGATCAGTGGCTGAGCAAGCAGATTCTACAAAGAGAATTGGACTTGGAATTGGAGGGTCATTCCTACAACAAAAACTTAATGCCCATCGACCAGATGTGGACTTTTCATCTCACCATTGGTCAATTGGCCTCTGGAAAAGGAGCTCAGCCCTTCAAAACCCCACAAGACTACCGAAATTGGTTGGTGCGGCTTGAAGGCTATTTGGCGTGGATGAAATCTGCCGTAGATAAAATGCGGTTAGGCATTCAGAAAGGTTATGTACTCCCCAAATCATTGATAGTAAAAGTATTGCCTCAACTCAAAGCCATGGCCCAAACTTCAGTCTCTGATCACCTCTTTTACACTCCGGTAAGGGAGATGCCAGATGACTTTACGACCGAAGATCAAACCGATTTAATAAAGACCTATACCGCCATGCTGGAAGACAAAATTATTCCCGCCTACCAACGCCTTCATGATTTTATGGCTTCAGAATACCTTGCTTCCGGAAGAGAAAGTAGTGGCTATGGTGCTTTTCCAGATGGTGCTGCCTATTACGATTACGCCATTAGGGTATATACCACTACCCATATGGATGCAGCTTCTATTCACCAACTGGGCTTGGATGAAGTCGCCAGAATACGAAAGGAAATGGAAAAAGTAAAAGATAAGGTAGGCTTTGAAGGCGATCTCAATGCTTTTTTTGAAAAGGTACGCTCTGCACCAGAGCTAATGCCATTTGATGATCCACAACAAGTGATAGACAATTTCAATGCAATCTATGAAAAAATTAAACCCAATGTCGATCGTCTTTTTTCTCTTCAACCCAATACTCCTTTTGAAATAAGACGGGTAGAAGCCTTTAGAGAAGCCTCTGCTGCCGCCCACTACAACTCGGGATCACTAGATGGATCTCGTCCCGGAATTTTTTATGTTCCCATTCCAAACGTCAAAGAATACAATGTCTATTCGGATGAAGATTTGTTCCTGCACGAGGCCATTCCTGGGCATCACTTTCAAATATCCCTTCAAAGAGAAAACCAAGAACTGCCCAATTTTAGAAAAAATCTTTTTTACAGTGCCTTTTCCGAAGGATGGGCATTGTATACCGAGTCTTTGGGAGAAGAATTGGGTCTTTATCAAGATCCTTACCAATATTTTGGAATGTTGGGAGCCGAAATGCACCGCGCCATTCGACTGGTTGTGGACACAGGTCTTCATACCAAAGGATGGACCCGCGAGCAGGCCATTGACTATTCTTTAAAAAATGAGGCCGAGTCCTTGGCTGGGATCACCTCCGAAATAGAACGTTATATGGCCAACCCTGGTCAGGCACTTTCTTACAAAATAGGACAATTGAAGATCAGGTCTTTGAGAAATAAGGCAGAACAAAAATTGGGAGATCGTTTTGATATTCGGATATTTCATCAAAAAATATTGGAGTCCGGTGCCCTTCCGCTGTCCATTCTCGAGTCTAAAATCGATCGGTGGATTGAAAATCAATTATAACAAAATTCAATGTCTTTAATCCCATCCAAAGTTTTTGATTTTTTTAGGGCCTTGGCCAAAAACAATGATCGGGTTTGGTTCGAGGCAAACAAGCCCGAATTCAAGCGCTTGGAAGCGGAAGTGAAGCAATTCATGAAAGCTGTAGAGACAAGCTTGCAGTCGCACGATAAGATTGAAAAGGCCAAAATGTTTCGCATCTATCGCGATGTCAGATTTTCAAAGAACAAAACCCCTTTTAAAACCCATTTTGGACTGGCTTTTCATCGAGAAAAACCGGCCCTCAGAGGTGGGTATTACATCCATATTGAACCGGGAAACAGCTTTTTGGGGGTTGGGTTTTGGGCTCCAAATCCACAAGACCTGTTTCGCATCCGAAAAGAGTTGGAAGTCGATGCCGAAGAGCTGCGGCAAATCATGGCCAACACCGAATTTCAAAAGTATTGGGGAGGCCTAGAAGGGGAGCAGGTCAAGACCGCTCCAAAAGGTTTTTCCAAAGACCATCCCAATATCGATCTTATTCGAAAGAAACAATATGTCTTTATCAAAAAAATGACTGAACAACAGTTAATGGCCAGTGATTTCAAACAAAAGGTAGACGAACACTTCAGGCAAATTCGTCCCTATTTTGACTACATGAGCAGTGTGCTGACCACCGATCTTAATGGGGAGAGCTTGTTGGACTAAATTGATTTGGAAATAGCTTAGTTTCTGTTACTATTTCCAAGATTCGCAGTTGAAATCACCATATAATTTTTTTTCGGTTGTTTTTCTATTTTTTGTAACCTTGACCAAATTGTCCCATTCTCCCTTTCCAAAGCCGAAAAGTGTTTTTTTGCCGGCTACTGTCTCTTTTTTTGTTCCCGACACAGCGGTGCAATGACTGTAGTCATTTTCGAAGCGCAGATTTTTGATTTTTACAGCGTAGGATTTTTCTCCATTTTTTCCCGATTCATCACCGTTTAGCAGACGGTAATTTTCCGCATAGAAGTACTGATCTTTTTTTATAGAGGCCGGTGCGAAAATGCTGTGATCTTTTGAATCTGATATTGGTTTTCTTTTTTGAAATGAAAGGAGATTAAAAGTACCCTTTCTTGTGTAGGAGTTTTCTTCATTTTCAAACCTCATATCAATAATTTTTGTGCGATTAACTGAACGTAATAGTCCTTTGGCTTCGGTTTCAATTTCATCAATTTTGTATTCCGATGTTCCATTGATGATGGTATTTCCATAGCCAAAGTCTTCAAAAATGATTATTTTATAATCTCCTGTTGCAACTGAATCGGAGATTTTTCTTTTTATGGTAATTTTCCCTTTTTTTGGAAAACCCCAATAGTCTGCACAGCCATAATTGTATTCGAAGTTTATCGTAATCAGGCGGTAAGATTCCTTTTTTTCTACATAGCGGCTGTATTTTGGGCAGTTTTGAAGATTGTTTTTAGAAAAAATGCCAGAGGTGGGGTTGGTCCGTATTCGGAAAAATGATCTGTCCACCGAAGAAATTGTTCAATAAATACACTTATAGTGTCATTTTTTTGATCAGACTTTCTTTGGATAGTAAAGGTGAAGAGGAGTTGTAATCGGGGTTGGAAAGTTCTTTGGTAAATTGGTAAATAAAAGTAGGTCAGAGATTCCTGCAACAGATAGTGAGTAAAATTTATTCATGGTAAAAATTTGAGGGTTCAAGCAAATTTACCTCTTTTTGATAAAGGGATAAAAAAGACAGCGGTGTAGGAGCGTAAAAAAAGTGAAAAGCGTTAGATTCAATTGGTCTGAATGCTAGTGGTAAAAATAATAAAAGGGTGGGCTAAGAAGTAGGAAAATTCTACAAGGTCTGGTGTAGACTCAGCTGAAGCTGATTTTTACCAAAACTGTTGGAAGTTTGACGCATCATTCCCAATTGCATTTTGAGCCCTTTTCTAAAAACATATCCAAAGGCACCGTAGAGACGGTTGCGATCAAAAAAGGATACGGTTTTTCCATTGCCAATCTTTCTTTGACCATTGATAAAAACCTCGTTGTAAAGAGAGAGATAGACGGTTTTGGGTTCAATTACAGTTTTGTTTAAGGGAATATTCAAAAATAGATTGTAGCGGTAACGTGTTCTGAAATCTTGGTTTTCAACAAAACGCATTTCGTATCGAAAACGGTGGTTGGAGTACAACCCTTTGCCTAGCTTTACAGGAAACGAGGTTTCTTGATAGAAACGGTGTTCTGTGGTTCTGTCGTCGCTGTCGCCGGGCGTTCCATTACCGATGTAGGCATATCCCAAGGTGAGTTTGAGTGGACTTTCTTTGGGCATGTAGGTAATTCCTCCTCGGAGGAGCAGTTGCTGTAAGTCGCCTATAAGATTAAAATTTCGGTGTTGTACATCTGCTTGAAAACCCCAGAGGCTGTCTTTTTTGAATCTTGAATTGACTACATAAATGTACCAAGCACCCATTTCATCAGGATCTACTTGTGCTTGAATACTGTTGTGAATTCCCACTGAAAAGACAATAAGCAGTAAATAAAACCATTTTTTCATCTGTTTATTATTTTGTAAGTTGTTGGTAATGAGAGTTTAATCACGTTGGCGGGTATTGGTCTTTACCATGCTAAATGCCCATTATGGGCTTTCATAGCGGCAAATATAAAGAATTAAAACGTAAGCTGTGACAACACTTTTTGGGCCTTGACGAGCTCATCGGGGTGTACCCAAAGTGTTTGTTCGTTGGTCATACTGCCAAATCCAGCCATTCGCGCAGAGGCGGATGGATCCTTCAAAACGGGGTTTATGCCCACTTCTTCTAGAGCATTGACCAATGCCAATATTACTAAAGGGGTGCCACTGTATAGCTTAATATACTGATGTTGGGGCAAGGCGTTTGAGATTAGGTTTTGTCGTAACGATTGTTCCAGATGGCAGGATTGAAATTTTTTCCCAAAGCAAAACCATAAAAAAGAACGATTGAAGCAATGGCTTTAAACATGAAGAAAAACAGCATCCAGAAAGTGGAGGGACTAGGTGTTTTTGTAAATATCTGGTATGGAGTGATCAGGGTCGCACAAAAACTAACTACTAGAACAGCAAACAATAGATTCCAAATGTTCTTAAAAGGCCAAGCCCAAGCTTTTCTGAGGTAGGATAAGTCATTTCCCCATTTGTGAATGAGATAGAAGTAGTCGTTGCCCATTGGAACGAAAAGCAGGGGATCATCCGTTTTTTTAAGTCTATAAAGGACGCTCGGAGCCATCACTTTAAACCCCTCGAGAGTGGTTTTGTGGATTTTTTCTAATTGTGAAATTTTTTCGATGGCCTCTTGGGGTACGTTTCCCTTAAAATATTTAAGATCCAAAAACCTCAAGCGATAGTCGATACATACTTTTTTGATTTGATCCAAATGAAATACCCGGTGGGACTCCAATTGGTCGAGATCAAAGCTGTTGCACTTGTTTTTGGTGGGGTTGATAAGGTCTACATAAGGTTTTATCCCCATGGAGATGTCCTTTTGAGTTTCTTTTTGGAGCACGAGATCTAATTGAGTGGAAGGGAAAATTTTCATCTGCATCTGTCTATTTCACACCCTAAAATTAGAAATAAATTGTGTTTCTACAAAAAATTAGAGCAGACGAAAAAGATGTTAAGATCTTAGTTCGGCCCCTACCTGGGTCTCGAATTGTTTTTGGAGTTTGTCCATGATCTTATCGATGTAGGTATCGGTCAAGGTTTTTTTAGGATCTTGAAAATAAAAACTCAAACCATAAGATTTTTTTCCTTTGGGCAATTTATCGCCCTCGTAAAAGTCAAAAAGCTCGACATTGGTAAGGATGTTTTTTTCTGTTTGGTAGGCGATTTCCTTGAGTTGACCAAAAGGAACTGACTGATTGAGCAAAAGGGCAAAATCTCTTCGCACAGTTGGGAATTTGGGAATTTCATTAAAACAAATGGTGTTGTCCTTTGCCCACTTACCTAAAGTTTTGAAATCTATTTCTGCATACAGCACATCTTGGTTGATGTCAAACTTTTGAAGAATTTTTGAATCGATAAATCCAAAATCTACAACCATTTCATTGTCAAACCCATAGCTAAGGCCCTCTGAAAACAGGTCGTTCTGGGTGGTGTTTTCATCATTCCACCTATGGTTGGTGTTCTTCTGAAGCAATTGTTCCAAAACACCTTTAAAATAGAAAAAAGCATCGGGTTGGTGATTGGTGCTCCAATTTTCATGATAAACTTCTCCACACATCAAAACAGACAAAACTTTGTTTTCGAGGTAGCCATCTTGGGTTTTTTGATAGGTTTTTCCCCATTCAAAAAATTTCAAATTTTTTGATTGTCTGTTCAAGTTAAAGGCTACGACCTCCAGTGCACCAGGAAGGAGGGAGGTTCTCAATTGGGAAAGCTCTTGCCCGAGCGGGTTGATAATGTCGACACTTTGAATCGTAAGCATTCCTTGGGTCAATTGGCTGTATTGCGGAGTGGTAATGGAGTTGTTCATCATTTCATGAAATCCAAGGCTCACCAATTGATCGGATATCCGCTCTAGCTGTTGATGATCGTTGGTGGATTCAAATTTGGGTACGTTGGTTTTTAGTATGGTGGAAATTTCCACATTGTTGTACCCATATACCCTTAATATTTCTTCTATCACGTCTGCAGGTCGAGTAACGTCTACACGATATCGTGGGATTTCGATCAGCATGCCCTCTTCGTTGGAATGTTCGATTTTAATTTCCAGACCCAGGAGGATTTTTGAAATTTCCTCCTTAGAAATTTCCTGACCGATGGTCTTGAAAATTTGATCGAAGGTGAGCATAAATTTTGGGGCAGGGGGGAGGTCTTCACAAACATCGTAGAGTTCTCCTTGAATGGTGCCTCCTCCGAATTTCACCAATAGACTGGCTGCATATTTCAGGGCATATTCGGTAATTTCAGGATCTATACCACGCTCAAAACGAAAGGAAGCATCGGTGTTTAATCCATGTCTTTTGGCAGATTTTCTGATACTTACGGGATCAAAATAAGCACTTTCCAAAAATATGTTTTTGGTGTGGTTGTTTACCCCGGAGTCTAGTCCTCCAAATACACCGGCGATACAGAGCGGCTTTTGGTGATCGCAAATCATCAAGTCCTCTTGGTGGAGTTTTCGTTCTAGCCCGTCAAGGGTGACAAAAGGTGTCCCGGAATCTACCGTCTTAACAACAATTCCACCTTCGATCTTATCGAGGTCAAAAGCATGGAGGGGCTGACCCAGATCGTGCAAAATATAGTTGGTGACATCGACAATGTTGTTTTTTGGAGTAAGACCCAAGGCTTTAAGTCGGTTTTGCAACCAAGAGGGGGAGGGCTTCACAGTCAAATTCATTATGGTTAGGCCCATGTATTTTGGAGCTTTATCGGTGGAAATTACTGATACGTCAAATTTTTTATCTAAGGGTTCGATCCAAAAACTGTCTATTGCGGGTTCAGACCATTTGTGGCTGATGTTTTTGAACAGGCACAAAGCTTTCAGGTCGCGGGCCACGCCGAGGTGGCTCATGGCGTCGGCCCGATTGGGAGTCAATCCGATTTCAAAAACTTGATCGGTTTCCAATTCAAAAATATCGCGACAAGGGGTGCCATTTACCAGTCCAGGGTCCAAAACCATGATCCCCTCGTGAGAATCGCCCAAACCAATTTCGTCTTCGGCACAGATCATGCCATGGCTTTCTTGTCCTCGGATGTTGCTTTTTTTGATTTTAAAAGCTTCCCCTTCGCTGGAATAGAGGGTAGTTCCAACGGTGGCTACAGCCACTTTTTGTCCTTTGGCAACATTGGGGGCTCCGCAGACAATCTGTACTTTCTCACTTCCCAAATCTACTAGAGTGACCCGCAAACGATCGGCGTTGGGGTGTGGATTGCATTCCAATACCTCTCCGACGACTACACCTTTGAGGCTGCCTCTCACGGACTCGTAGTGAGAAATTCCCTCTACCTCTAGACCCAAGTCGGTCAACATTTCGGATACTTGTTCATGGGCAAGGTCAATTTTAAGGAATTGCTTAATCCAGTTGTATGATACTTTCATTGAAAACAGGAGACTAATAAATCAATGCGCAAAGATAAGAATCTATGGTAAACATTCTTTTTTAACTGATGTAATTCCAAATGTTTTTGTAGGCCTTCATTTTTGCGAGTGTCTGTCTGATGTGGCTATTTTTTGGAATTACTAAACCGGGGTCTTCCCGCAACAATTCGTGGGCATCGTTCCTTGCGGTCTTTAACCATTGACTGTCTTTAATGATGTCGGCAATTTTAAGTTGCAATACCCCGCTTTGCTGTGTTCCCATTAGGTCTCCGGGTCCTCTTAACTTGAGATCTACTTCTGCAATTTTAAACCCATCGGTGGTGGCTGTCATGGTTTCCATTCGGATTTTGGCTTCGTTGGTGAGTTTGTGACTGCTTAACAAAACGCAATAGCTTTGGTCATTGCCCCGACCCACACGCCCCCTGAGCTGGTGCAATTGGGACAGTCCAAAGCGCTCGGCACTTTCGATGACCATTACCGAAGCATTGGGTACATTGACTCCTACCTCGATAACGGTGGTGGCGACCATAATTTGGGTTTGTTTTTTCATAAAACGATACATTTCATAATCTTTGTCTTTTGATGGCATTTTTCCATGGACGATGCTGATCTGATACTGGGGGGGTGGGAACGCCCGGGAGATGCTTTCATAACCGTCCATCAGGTCTTTGTAGTCCATTTTTTCGGATTCTTTAATTAAGGGATACACGATGTAGATTTGTCTTCCTTTTTTGATTTCATCTTCAATAAATTTGAATACTTTCAGTCGGTTGCTGTCAAATCGGTGTAGGGTTTTTACTTTTTTTCTACCGGGGGGCAGTTCATCGATGACCGAGATGTCCAAGGCACCATGAACGCGCATGGGTAGTGAACAGGGA
>CAZGUB010000047.1:0-9227 GCA_964528935.1 uncultured Flavobacteriaceae bacterium
CCCTGAGGTGATATCGTTTGTCGCTCATATTAGTGTCTGAAAGTCAAATTTAATACTATTCCCACAACTTTGAGGTCTGGAAGTTTTTTTCTTATCGGTAAAAGAGCAACTCTCGGTATTTGGCCAAGGGCCACAGATTGTCCTCAACGACCAGCTCCAACTTGTCGCAATGGTACCTGATCGCATTCAAAAAAGGAAGTACTTTGGTACAATAGGCCATGGCTTTCTCGTCTTCCGCTTCGATTTCATTCAGGCTTTTTCTGGTGTCGATCATGTTGACAATTCCCTCACTGATCTGTTTTATGTGACCCGAAATGCGCTCTATGATTTTCATTTGTACCTCTGAAAATGGAAGGTGATCATTCCCATAGATTTGTTTTAATCCATTTACATTATCGATCAGAATATTTTGATATCTGATTGCTGTAGGAATGATGTGGTTTCTGGCAATATCCCCTAGAGTTCTAGATTCAATGTGAATCTTCGTGATGTATTCCTTCAAGTCGACCCGGTATCGGGCCATTAGCTCTCGTTCTGAGAGTACTTCTGTTTGATCAAAAAGCGCAATGCTATTTTGGGAGATATACGCCTTGAGGGCATCGGGAGTATTTTTATTGTGACTAAGCCCTCTCTTTTCGGCCATTTTTTTCCAATCCTTGCTATAGCCGTCTCCTTCAAAAAGTATATTTTTTATTCCTTTTAGGTTGTCCCGCAAGGCATTGAATATGGCATCGTCTTTCTTCATGCCATTTTTGTCGATTAAAGTTTCAACTTCCTTTGCAAATTTGGCCAGCTGCTGGGCCACTGCTGCATTGAGTGCAGTGATGGATTTGGCACAATTGGACTTGGACCCTACAGCTCTAAACTCAAATTTATTGCCGGTAAAAGCAAAAGGAGACGTTCGATTTCGGTCGGTATTGTCCAACAAAATTTCTGGAATTTTTCCAATAACGTTAAGTTTAAGGTCTGTTTTTTCTTCGGGAGAAAGCTTGCCTTCA
The DNA here is from genome assembly GCA_964528935.1 of uncultured Flavobacteriaceae bacterium. Lineage (GTDB taxonomy): Bacteria > Bacteroidota > Bacteroidia > Flavobacteriales > Flavobacteriaceae > UBA8316. The sequence continues at coordinate 999 of CAZGUB010000047.1, forward strand.
GACACGTTTTCGAGTTCCTCCAAAACGGCGGTGAGTTGCTTGCCGATAAAAACAGATAGAATGGCAGGAGGAGCTTCATTGGCACCCAATCTGTGGTCGTTACTCGCACTAGAAATAGAAGCCATCAGGAGTGCCTCGTGGTTCAAAACTGCAGCAATGGTATTGACAAAAAAAGTGAGGAACTGAAGGTTACTCATTGGGGTTTTTCCTGGACTGAGCAAGTTGATCCCTGTATTGGTGGCCAAGGACCAGTTGTTGTGCTTTCCAGACCCATTAATTCCTTCGAAAGGTTTCTCGTGAAAGAGTACTACAAAGCCATGCTTGGAAGCTATTTTACGCATAAGATCCATGACCAAAGAGTTGTGGTCTACCGACAAGTTGGCCTCCTCAAAAACGGGAGCCACCTCAAACTGCCCGGGAGCCACCTCATTGTGTCGGGTTTTGAGGGGAATTCCCAATTGAATCGCTTCGTACTCCAAAGCTTGCATAAAGTTCATTACTCTCGGAGGAATGGAACCAAAATAATGATCGTCCAGTTGCTGTCCTTTAGACGGCTGGTGTCCCAACAAGGTTCTACCGGTGATAATCAAATCGGGTCGGGATGTAGCCAAAGCTTTATCGACCAAAAAATACTCTTGCTCCCACCCCAAGGTTGCATTTACTTTGCTTACATTTTTATCAAAATATTTGCAAATATCGGTCGCAGCAATATCCAAGGCCTGCAGGGATTTAAGTAAAGGGGTTTTGTAATCCAAGGCCTCCCCGGTATAGGACACAAAAATGGTAGGAATGCAAAGGGTTCTACCCATGATAAAGGCGGGAGAAGTAGGATCCCAAGCCGTATATCCACGGGCCTCGAATGTATTTCTGATCCCACCACTGGGAAAGCTGGAGGCGTCGGGTTCTTGCTGAACCAATTGGCTGCCATCGAAAACTTCCATGGGCTGGCCAGAACGGTAAAGATCAAAAAAAGCATCATGCTTCTCGGCCGTTTCGCCTGTAAGAGGCTGAAACCAGTGGGTGTAATGGGTAGCTCCTTTAGAAAGCGCCCAGGCCTTCAAGGAACTGGCAATTTGATCGGCCAAAGATCGGCTGATTTTTGTACTGGAATCAACCGCTTTAATAAATTGATCGTAAGCATCCTTGTTTAGATATTGCTCTAAGGTAAAATTGGTGAAAACGTTTTTGGCAAACAGGTCAGAATACCGCTCTTGGTTCTCAAAAACAATGTTTTTATGGGTCAGTAAACTTTCTAAGCTTTTTTTTCTCAAAGAATTCATAGGTCTAGGGGTTTGGGTCTGGGTGACAAAGATAATTTTTAAATGAAAAATTATTGAAAACTGTGCCTATATTTTGTCAAAATGAAAAATTACCCCTAAAAAATTACCGTCTTGATAAAAATGGTGATAAATTTTTATAATTGAGTCCCTAAAAAAGGGTGGGCGTTATCAAAAATTTTATTTTTACGTCATGGTAACAAAAAAAATAATTTTATGAGTAAGTCTAAATTGGAATACATTTGGCTGGACGGATACCAGCCTACCGCCAACTTGAGGAGTAAAACAAAAATCGTAGGTGATTTTGGCGGCACTTTGGAAGAATGTCCTTTGTGGTCTTTCGACGGTTCATCAACCCGACAAGCAGAAGGAAATTCCTCCGATTGCCTTTTGAAGCCTGTAGCCATTTATCCCGATCCCGATCGCAAAAATGGATACTTGGTGATGACCGAAGTATTAAACCCCGATGGAACACCACACGTGTCCAACGGTAGAGCTACCATCGATGACGATGACAATGATTTCTGGTTTGGATTCGAACAAGAATATTTCCTTTGGGATCCCGAAACCAATCTCCCTATAGGCTTCCCCAGAGATCAAACCCCTCAAGGCCAATTTTACTGCTCGGCCGGTGCCAAAAATGCCTTTGGCAGAGAGATGATCGAAGAACACCTAGAGCAATGCTTGGAGGCAGGGATCAACGTCGAGGGAATCAACGCAGAGGTTGCTTCCGGACAGTGGGAGTATCAGTGTTTTTCTAAAGGAGCAAAAGATGCCGGTGATCAGATCTGGGTATCCCGCTACCTTTTAGAGCGACTGGGAGAAAAATACGGATTGGCCATCAACTGGCATCCAAAGCCTCTGGGAGATACCGACTGGAATGGTTCCGGAATGCATGCCAATTTCTCCAATGAAACATTGAGAACCTGCGGTTCTAAAGAAACCTATGAGAAGATTTGTGAAGCTTTCCGTCCTGTTGTGAAAGAACACATTGATGTCTATGGAGCCTACAACGATCAAAGACTCACCGGTAAACACGAAACCCAATCCATCAACGAGTTTAGTTATGGCGTCTCTGACCGAGGAGCTTCGATCAGAATTCCAATCATGACCGTCGAAAACGGCTGGAAAGGTTGGTTGGAAGACCGCAGGCCTGCTTCTAATGGTGACCCTTACAAAATTGCCAGTAGAATCATCAAAACTGTCAAATCAGCTAAAATTTAAGTCCACTATATTTATTAAAGCTGATCATTTGACGTATAAATCCCGCTTTGGCGGGATTTTTTTTACAAGAATAGGGGTAAAATAAAAACGCCGTAGAGGGTAAATAAAATCACACCGTCCAACCAACTCAGACGAAATCCTCTGGGGAAAAAGACCAAAGGAAGGATCAAAAAGGATATTCCAAGCATCCACCAGATGTCATTGGTGAGCAATCCGGTATCTTGGATCACTACAGGCTGAATCATGGAGGTGACTCCCATAACTGCAAGAATATTAAAAATATTTGACCCAATGAGGTTGCCGAGAGATATGGCTTTTTCTTTGTTGATGATGGCAATAAGAGAGGCCGAGAGTTCAGGTATGCTGGTGCCCAAAGACACGATGGAAACACTAATAATCCGCTCACTTACTCCCATATTTTGAGCCAAACTTACCGCTCCTTTGATTAAGGTTTCTGAACCCAACCACAAAGAAAAACCACCCAAAAAAAGATAAGAAATGGTTCTTTTGACCGGTAGTGCTTCATCGTCTTCGGGAGCCTCGTCCAACACAGCGTTTTTTTGAAATTTTATCAGATAAACCATAAAGATTAGGAGTAGGAAAAATAAAATAGCCCCTTCATGGGTTTGCAAGCTATTGTCGTTCCTAATAAAAAAATAGAAAAGCAAGGAGGCAATCATCATCATAGGCCAATCTGTTTTATAAAAACTAGGGGTTACATCTATGGGTGAAATCATGATGATAATGGCCAGGACCAAACCCAGGTTAGCAATATTGGAACCTACTACATTACCCAAAGCCAAATCCGGATGGCCGCCCAAAGCAGATTGCACACTGACGATAAGCTCTGGAGCAGAAGTCGCAAATGAAACAACGGTCATACCGATAACAATCTTAGGAATGGAAAAACGCAGGGATAGGGCTACCGCAGCACGCATTAACCAATCGCCTCCTTTGATCAATAAAAAAATTCCAACAGCTAATGCGGTAAGGGCCATAGATCAGTTTTGCACAAAGATAGCAGAATCGGATGTAAGGACTCGATATGGTTTTGGTGAATCTTGAAATTTTGTGATCCTTTACATCTTAAAAATGATAAACAAAGGGTTTTCCCTTTTTGAGATCAAAATTGTACCGTTTGTTGTCATAGACAATAACAGCAGATTGATCTCTGGCAGCATGCAAAGTCAGCCGGTTCAACTTCCCATTTTCCCACTCCATATCGACGTTGATGTTTCCTCGGGCGACCAATCCTTTAACTTTTCCCGTTGCCCAAGCCAATGGCAAGGCAGGCAATAGCCTTATGCTGCCATTTTCGTGGGATTGCAAGAGCATTTCGACCACTCCGGAGGTGAATCCAAAATTCCCATCGATCTGAAAAGGAGGATGGGCATCAAATAAATTAATAAACATGGATTTTTGAAATAACAATTGGATGTGTTGGTGGGCCATTTCTCCATCCATCAATCTGGCGGAGCAATTGATGAGCCATGCCCTACTCCATCCGGTGCCCGCGCCGCCATTTTCCAAGCGGTAGTCGAGGGTTTTTTTTACCCCCTCAAAAAGTTTGGGCTGTTCATCTTTGCTGATTTGGTCACCCGGATGAAAGCCATACAGGTGGGACATATGGCGGTGTCCGGGTTCCGGTTCCTCGTACTCCCGATCCCATTCCAAAATCCTGCCATCTTTCCCCAGTACAAAGCCCGGGCGCAGTTTGGATAATTGCTGACTTATTTTTTCTGTCCACTCATTTTGAATTTTTAATATTTGTGCGGCTTTGAGAAAATTGGAAAAGCTTTCATAAATGACTTGCTGATCCATGGCACTCCCTCGGCAAAGGGCCACTGACTCTCCCTTTTCGTTGATGTATCTGTTTTCTGGTGAGGAGGAAGGCAGCGAAATCAAGCTTTGGTCTCTGGGGTCTTCGACCAGCCAATCGGAATAAAATTGGGCTACCTGTTCCATGGCGGGAAAGGCCCTTTCTCTCAAAAAATCTTGATCTTGAGTGAATTGGAAATGGTACCAATAGTGCTGCATCATCCATCCTCCAGCAGCAAAAGAGGCACCCCAATAGGCGGTGGCAGCCCTCAACCAAGTGGGAGCCCATAGATCGGTGGCATGTGGAAGCAGGCTTCCCCGCATTCCAAAGTTCTTTTGAGCAGTAGTTTTACCACTTTCCACCAGCCGATCTGTATAATCGAACAAAGGGAGGTTGAGTTCATGCAAACCGGTCAGATTGGCCAGCCAGTAGTTCATTTGCAGGTTGATGTTGAGGTGATAATCCGCATTCCAAGGGGCACTGATGTGTTGATTCCATAGGCCTTGTAAATTGGCAGGCAGGGTTCCCGGACGGGAGGAGCCTATTAGTAAATAACGGCCGTAGTCGAACAACAGCTGGCTGAGTCCGGGATCTGGAGTTCCGGTTTTTACTTTTTCCAATCTTCGATCGGTAGGCAGAGACGCCAATGCCGGATCTGCGTTTAGGTTAAGTTTGGTTCTGTCAAAATAGTTGTGGTGATCTTCCAGATGCAAACGCACGATTTCTTTGAAATCTGTTTGGGTAAGCTGTTGTAGTTCTTGGATGTTTTTTTGGGAATAATCGGGAGTATAATAATCAGAATTACTGACGATAAAAAGGGTGAGCTCTCTCACGCCGGAGAGGATTAACCTGCCATTACTGGCGCTTAGGGTTCCACCCTTGTGTTGGGCATTGAGCAGGGTTTCGAACTTCACACCAGAAAGAATAGGTGCCGGTGCTGAGCGGAATTTCCCGGCCCGCTGGGTCACCTGCCCCTTCATCAGAATTTGATTTCCTTGGCTGGAGACAGTCACGGTATTGACGCCTTCGTCTTGGGGGCGATCGAGTCTGATTTTTCCGTTCAACCCCTTGGGGTGTTCGGAGCTAAGATGAATAGCGATGACTTGGTGGGGGTGAGAAACAAATACTTTTTGTTGCACCCGATGACCCTGTGTTTTGTATTGGGTTGCTGTCGTGGCACTTTTCAAATCCAAACTGCGTTTGTATTCTGAAATCTCTTGGTGGTCCCATTCCATCCACAGGTCGCCCAAGGTCTGATGGGAGCGTGTGATGGACTGGTTGGAGAAGTAGTGTACAATGAGAGAATCAGCGGTTTTGGCATCGCCCTGCAATAGATATTCTCGGATCTCCTTCAAATTTTCGGGCCGCCCAGCAGGGTGTTCCCAGCCTATGTCGTGGGGCCAGAGGGAATCGTCATTGAGCTGGATGCGGTCTTGGGTGGGATGACCAAAAACCATGGCACCCAGCCGTCCATTGCCCAAGGGCAGGGCTTCATCCCATTTTTCTGCCGGCTGCTCGTACCACAGGGTGGAGACGGGATCGTTCAAAACAGCCTGGGAACAGGAAGAAAGTAATACAAGAAAAAAAAGGAACCTAAAGGTATTTCCAAAAAAAGTCATATGGCTAATTAATGTAAAAGATTGGCTGAAAAAATATGGGTTGGACAGTGTAGTTTTAAAGTTTTATGGAATTTAATATTTTTTGGAGGAATGCAGATGGTTTTTTTTCTGTTACTATTTTGAATAAAAAAACACATTAGGATTTGTTTTCTACAGTATCCATAAGAGGGGGTGTCTTACTGGCAGATTTCGAACCACCTCTGGGTGGGTAGGATATTGCGGCATTGCTAAATAGATTTCTAACAATTCTTCACTTTGATAGGCCAAAGCAGAGAAGAGTAGCGCAGGATGGTTGACCGGCCATTCATCCCAGATATAAACATCTTGGTGGTAGGGCCATTGTGATTTGTCTTTGATGTAGGGAAGGATGAATTGTATTCCTTTTTTTAGGGATTTGCCGTCCGGGGTTTCCCATTCAAAGAGGTTTTGCTCTGGGGTGGAAAGAATCTTGGCCAAATTAAAAAATGCGTCCAAGTTGAAGAGGGCGTAACCGTAGGGTTTTGTTCTCTTGAGCTCCCTTGGGAAACTGCCGTTTTGATCCATTTGATTGGGAAGCAGTATGTTTTTGAACCGATCTATACACAACTGTAGTACGGGTAGATTATCGGTCAATTTTGCCATTGCAGCGGCAGTTACTGCCCAACAGGTACTGTGATTGTTTGGGTGATTCATTTCGGTGATGCCATACTCGTGGGTGGTCATCCATTTCAAAAATCGTTCGAACCAAGATTTTATCGCAGTAGCCTGCTCATGGGATATGGCTCCGCGATCGGAGAGTATTTTGACGGACTGTGCTACTTCTACCAGATGGTAGGCATCGATCAAACCAATACCTCTTCCGGTCACTTTTCCATATATGGCTTGGGCATAAAGTAGGTTTGGATTCATGGCCGTTGCAGGGTTTACAAACCAAGCGTTTAAATGTTCAAGGGCTTTGTCGGCATATATTTGATCGTGGGTCAACAACCATGCAGCGGTAAGTGTAGCTAAAGTTTCGCTGAGTTTTATCATGGCAAAACGATGGCTGTTGAAATTTTCGGGGTTGGTTTGTCCATCCTTTTGAATGTAGGGGCCGCCAGGATTTAAGGGATCCGGCCACCAGTAATCTCCTTCGGAATAAAAATCGTGGATCCCCCCGGCACTTCGCTCACAAAAGGAATCGGTGACCGTTTCAGGCTTGGCATTTAAATATTCTTTGGCTCTTTCAATTTCAGTTGCTTGTAGGGCAGTGGTTATTTTTTCAACAAATGTCTTTGACTGAGCGCAAAGGACAGATTGAAACATAAGAAACAAGGACAAGAAAACCGATTTTAGTTGCACGGCAAAGAGGTTTTAGGTTGATAAAAGGAACACGAAACACATTCGAACCTATGAAAATAATCATTTATACGTGATTAAAAAAAGATCACTAATGGTTTTGGGAATACTGTGGCAAAATTGGACGGAATTTTAGTATTTTTGTAGAACATTGTAACCGGCCTCGTAGCATAACTGAATAGTGCACTTGATTACGGCTCAAGAGGTTACAGGTTTGAATCCTGTCGAGGTCACTAAAATGAGGGAGTTAGCGCTTCCTCTTTTCTTTTTAGTATACCATTTGGTATACCGATTTAAAGACTTTAACCCTAATATTTTCCCTTAATTCCAGTCTTTTTTTTAGTACTTTAGTGTTTATTAATCAATTTTAGAACTGTGAAAAATATTTTATTATTTAGTCTTTTAATACCCACCCTTACAATTGGTCAAATTAAAAAAGTTGATGAAAACGAAAAAGCCATTGTAATTGGTCAAGCAAAAAATCTTACAGCAGTAATAGCCACAATGCACAAAGTAAAAGGTGAGCCAGATTATTACTTTGTAACTTTTAATAACATTAAATATCAACAGATTACTGATGTTAAATCATTTGGATTCAAAGATGTAGATGGGGCTTTTGATTATCTTTATAATTCTGTAGTTGAAGCTGCTAAAGAAAGAAAAAAAGAAGTTGAGTTTGAACTTGAAGATGGTCGTTTAAACATTTCTATTGCAAGGGCAATGGGTGTGATAAATATCCGGTTTAATTGGTTTGAAAATGGGGTATTAAGTTATTCGGGTTATATAACCCCTAAACAGTATTCTCAACTATTTGACAAACCATACAACAAAAAAGAATGGAAATAAATTAACCCTATTTTTCTTTCCTAAGTTCCCATCTTAGCTTGTAGAACTTGTTTGCCTGAAAGTCGTATGGGTTTTTATTATCTACCACTTAAAAAATCTTTTAAAAGCAGGATACAAAACCAAATGT